>JAFDAT010000164.1 GCA_019313725.1 Deltaproteobacteria bacterium | reverse complement strand
TTCAGTACCCCAGCTTGGCCAGTGGTGCGGTGCAAATAGTACGTCAGATTTATCTCCCCATTTCAAAAGCATGTTGTCAATGTGTTTCGCCCATACTTTTGAGTCCCGTACTTTTGCTCCTCGCAGGGTATAGAGATTATGCATGGTGTGATTAACGTTTTCGGCAGGACATAATGCACGATACTCCTTGATGTAGTAATGCATTTCAGATGGAGCTTCAGTATTCAGTGTCAATTGAAATCCAAAATGCAGTCCGTCTATGACATGATCTTCCCAATCGTCTGTGATGAAATGTGTCGGTGTGATCAGTGTTACCTCCCCTGAAGAGGTCGTAGATCCCAAGCCAGCCCCGATGTTGCCTTTAACATCTTTTGGAAGCACATTGCCATACATATATGAAGCACGGCGGCTCATAGCATTACCAGCCATCACATTCTCGGCAATGGCATTTTCCATAAAGTCGTATGGTGCAAAAATCTTCACTTTGCCGGCCTTTAGATCGGCTTCATCAACAACACCGCGCACTCCACCGAAATGATCAACATGAGAGTGTGAGTAGATCACGGCTACGACAGGTTTTTTAGGGCGGTGCTCAAAGTAAAGATCAAGCGCTGCTTTGGCCGCTTCTGCCGAGACGAGCGGATCCATAATGATCAGACCACTTTTCCCCTCGATGATCGTCAGGTTGGAAAGATCATAGTTACGGACCTGATAGATATGCTCATGTACTTTAAATAAACCAGCAATGTTAACCAGAAGCATCTGACGCCAAAGGCTTGGATTGACCGTAGCAGGGGCTTTCTTTTTCAAGTCCTGCATAAAGTCAAACTCCTTGGTGCTGAAGATGATGTTTCCATCCCCATCCTTGATTACCTTATCCCCGCGGGCGATAAATCCCTTTTGGGCATTTTCAAAATCGCGCGCGTCTTTGAAGGGCAGCACTTTGAGCAGATCCTTGTTGATCTTTTGAGTAAAGGTTGTGGCATCTTTCTCAATACCCAAAGGTTCGGCTGCTGTAACCGGTCCACCGCCGCTGGCAAATACCAGGGAAGCTGAAATTGTAAGACTTAACAATACGGCAATAGTCGGGATCAATTTGTATTTCATTGTGTTGATCATCTTTTGTGTCCTTCCTTTTTCCTGTCATGGTTTTTTTTACAGCGTTTATTGGAAATCTTCAAAAAAATAGGTTCCCTATATTTTGTGGTCAGACGGAATTCTGGATAGGTGGTGATTACACTCCAGTTTCTTAAGATATCATATAATTTTTGGAAATTGTGATTTATGGAGAACATCGTGCCTTTTCGCACATGAAAATAACTGTTACCGATGTATGTTATCACCACCAGCATGAAACCTGACAACATACTGATACCATAATTGCCAGCTGATCTTCAAGATTCATAAATTACCCATTTTCACTCCGTATTCCACCCCAATCTTTTCAGCCTTGATCATCATGACCGCATCTGGCATTATTCGGGCATTAAACACTCCTGCAAAGGATATATTATGCCACCTGACAAAGACCAAATAAACACACCCCTGAACCCAACTGAACCTCAAACGGTTGATGAAGCAGCCGATGAAATCATTGAAACCTTGGATTTAGAAGAAAGGGTCAAGATATCAAACCTGCCATCGATTTCCAGATTGCCACTCGCAAATGTAATCTCCGAAAAAGACCGAACCGCTTTTTTCGGTATGACCTGGATAAATTTTGAAACATGACAATTCAACAGTTCCATAAAGGAGTCTTCATTTTCATTGAACAAATAGATATTGAAGGCTCGGTTTACAAATCAAAAGTTGGTGAAGGGAAATTTTGTCGCAATATGGTCAAGATAACATGCAGCGATCCACTATGGTCAAGATAACATGCAGCGATCCACATTTCACCTTGATATGTGTGAACAAATGATGGTACTTATTTATTTTATGCTAAAATATATTAACATAAAATCTCATCTTTTAAGTGTCCTTGTCAAACACTTTCATAACTAAATTCCTGACACTGAAAGATACAGAAGATTCTCAGTCTCCCCCAGCTAGTTTGACTCAAACGGCCCTTCTGAATGAGCCATGATTACTTGCAAATCAGTTTCGATTACACTTATTCTTAAAAAAGAAATCTTCCAAACACACTTGCTTGTCTGATTCTTTTTTTCTGATTCAACATTTCCCCTTCTTCATATCTGTTTCGCATGGTGAGTCACCATCCCGCTAAGAACTGGTAGCCCTGGAGAGGACTGTTTGGCTTGTGCGGTTCAACTGGTTAGTTGATACTCCCAGGCAACCAATTTAGCGATCAACGCGAATCGATTTTCCCATGTTGCCTCAAACAGCCGCCGGACATGGCTGTAAACAGCAGAAAATTTATCACGACTCCTTTCAAGAATGAGCTTTAGCTTGTTTTCCCAAAAGGCCCTTTGGAGGAACAAGCCGCCAAATACGGCGCTGTCACTCAGGCGAAACGCCAAATCATTCTCTGGCGTGCTTCCGTTACACTCCATCTCCAGCATTTTGTACTCTGCTTCCAATTCCTGAAGCCATCCCTGACGCTCAATTTCGGCAAATTCCCGCAAACTTTCTTCTTGCCGACGCAGATCTATCTCCGCCTGGCTATTCTGGATCACCTTAACAAGATAACGATGGGCCGTCTTGTTGCGAAGACGGCCTTTATTCCGCTCGGTACCGAAAATCGCCAGTCCCTGACGGATGGCCTCCGGGGTGTAACGTGCTGCGAGCCATTGCCGAGTTTTACCTTCTGGATCCAAATCTTCTATCCCAAAGTGCCTGAAGCCTTCATCCAATATGATACGGCTTGCCGGACGGGTCGGCAGGATGTCAAAACGCCTTGTTGCGGTATGGTCAGAATGTAATTGTTCAATGAACTTCCGATCTTTGTTCGGATCCGGGCAGGTTGCCCGTAGAACCTGCTGCCGACTTTTTCCATCAAACTCAGCGCGTCCTGCGTGGTTGAGCCCGGCGGTATAAGCACGGAGGATCTCCCGGACAGCGCTATGTATGAGTTTGCCCTTACTGCTGTCATCGAGGCAGATGGCGCCCACGGCCTGTTCATATTTGCCGAATTCCCCTTCAATAACAGCCTTATTCTCAGGTCGCACCTGCGTGGCCGGGATCATCTTTGTTGTCTTTTCAATATACTCTCGCAATCTCTGATCATCATGAATCGGCTTGTTGTCATGAACCAGAGCCTGTGGTGCCCGGCCAAGAAAAGCACAGCTGCTCTCAAAAGCATCCCGTACACCATCAGCACATTCTGTTTCAGTCACAACTACCGCCGTATGGCAGGCGGTTGCCTGATCTACCATCCCTTGCCAATTGAAGGTCCGCACTTCATTTCCGGCTGTAAATTTCACTATCACCGTCTTGCCATCGGTCACCAGGATATTACCGGGTTGACATCGTGTCGTGGAGCCCCGGTAACGAGGGGCCTTTCCCGACCGCACCGGCAACATCCCGCAAATAACCAAAACCTTACGAATGGGAGTTGGTCCCAACTGCATGCGAACTGTTTCGTATTTGAAAAAGTCCCTGATGCCACCTTCCCATGTTGCGAAATCATCGACAATGCGTCGAAAATCTGCACTTGCCGAAATCGGCATATAAGGAATCGGCCGATCTTGATGTTCGGCATAGGCCTGCCCCTTGTCCTTGTTACACCAAACCCGGAAAGTTGAGTAAGGAACCTCTACCTGCCTGCAAAACCATTCCGGCGAACCCTCCCACGCATCATGCAGGTCGAGAATAAAACGGATAAAACCATTGCTGTACGTAGCTCGCCCTCCGCTATGGACCACCACGGCCCCGGGACAACTCAGGCGATATCGCAGAACCTTCTCGCGCAGTTCCCAACCCCGCGACTCTTTTCGACCGTCGTCTGCGATCGGGTGATTGGAAGGACGCCCGGGGCCTTCAAGCTCCAACTCTGCCAGGGCCTTTTCCAACTGATTTTTCCGTTCATATACCTGTGTTCTATTGACTCCGGCATCCTTACAGATTGCGGCCAGAGGACCGTTCAGGTTCACCCCCATGTCGGAGGCATATGTTTTAATCATTTTGTCCATGGCGATTAAAGTCAGCTTGCTTTTTTTAAGATCTTCTTTTATATTCATCATCGGGTGGGGTGGCTTTTTCGTTTGGTTTTGTGACCTTTCTTTATGACGAATCAGCCACCCTTTTTCAACATCTTACCCGATAATTTTCTCCCCCATCAACCATATCTGTGGCCTGCCGCCGTAAGAAACAACCCTGAACAGATCCAGACCACGGTTATCCGGACTGGTGAGCTCCGCTGTATCGGCTCCCAGCCCTTGTTCGATCTTTTTCAGGGTCTGATCCGCCACCCCGTAGAACCGATCCGCTGGAACTAAAAGACCGCCAAGACCATGATGGGTACGCCGGTGGTTGTAGTGCTCTACCCAGCGTCCTATTCCTCGGGCGGCATCCGTCAGGTCCATGAATTCATTCTGCTCCACGCATTCCTTTTGAAAACTGGCGTTGAGGGCCTCAACCTTACCGTTAACCGCTGCCTCTTTGGCAAGGAAATAATTGATCTCATAGTCTTCCAACAGGGCCTCGAAGCGGGACAACCCTTTCCAGGAATGAAAAGCAGAACCTCTATCCGTCATCACTCCATCCGGCCTACCATATCGTTGTACCGACTGATCAAAGCTTTCAATCACCGGGTCCGCTTTCTCGGTTGGGGCCATTGCCCAGCCAGCGATGAATCTGGAATAATCATCTTCGATGAACAACACGCACTGTTTTTGCTTATGGACATAAAAGTGATAGAAATCCAGATGATACAGTTCCCGAGGCCGTCCTGCCTCATAGCGACCGACATGTTCCTTTCGCTTCAGGGTCGGCGGGAGATAGCCATCTTCTTCCATCACATGCCGCACTGTGCCCACCGAAACTTTAAAGCCTCCACGCTTGAGCATATTGCGAACCTGACTCGGTCCGTAGCCGGGGTGCTGGCGCCACATCCCAATAACCCGACGGTCTCTATCTAACGTGGGATCCTCTACTTCGATTTTCCCCTCTTCCCCTGGGAAACCATCATTTCCTCCACGGCGCCTCAAGGCACGGCGCCATTCATAGATTGAGGTGCCGGTCACATTGAACTTCGACGCCGCAGCCTCAACGCTGTCGGCTTTGGCGTATTCAAGGATCTCCTCCTTCTGAGCTTTCGAGTAACGCTTTCCCCTGGCTGGATAAGTTTTCTTGTTGGAAAAACTTGACGCCCCACTGTCAATTTTTGTAGATAACATTTGTGGTCTCCTCTCTTTAGGTTGATGCTGTTTAAGTCACAATAAATTTTATCCTCAACAAATAGATATCACAATTTTTTCTTAACTTGTTTCAGAAATTAACATGGCCATGGAGAAACGTGAAGCCAAGGCCGACGGTGAAGACTACCCATCTATGGGCTTCATAGGGATTGTAGAATTCAACTATGTGGGACTGGGGCTTTATGCCCGATTTTCTTCTAAGTTGTAATGGTACTGCACTCTTTTAGAAAGCGTGGCAACATGTGTATACCTTACCTTGGAAGGCATGTTCTGAATCGTCTGCGAGCTGGTTTTTTCATCGACGCAGAACGCTGCACTCGATACCAAGATTCCGAGAGGCCTCGGCAATTCTGTATCCTTTTTAGGTGATCAGCCCCACGGTGTCCAGCTTGAACTCTCGACTGTAGCTCTTTCTTTATTCCTTTGACATTGGAACATCTCCCTTTGCCCATATTTATTCGGCTTTTCGGGGTGTCCACTAAATTAGAGTAGATTCACCACCGCCTTTACCGAACAAATCTATCGTTGACAGCTTCGCCATAACATGGCATAGAGACGCCTTGGAATAAAGGAAAAACAATGAAAGCATTGATAAATAAAATCATCAAAAATAGCGTAGCAATAGTGATATTCTGCATCGTCGTTTATGGAAACGTGTATGCAACAAAGGTATGCTGCAAGGCTATTTTAAAGGCCTGTATTCCAACATCCAATAGTAGCTCAGTCAGTTTTAACATTGATAACTATTCCATGACCTCCCTGTCATACCACATTAATAACCAACCACTTTCAAATATTCATTCTATTAATTTTATAGCAGATTTTGGGTCAGGAAACACATGTTGTGAGACCGATCACTGTGATAACTATAACCAAATCAACTATATCCGGCCCTCATACAACCAAGGTTCTCACCTGGCTCAAAATGATGTAAGATCCATTTCCGACGGTAATGGCACACGAACCGCATTTAGACCATTTCGTCTATCAACATCCTTCAAAGCTGTACCAATTTACATCGCAACACAATCCATTCTCTGCTGATTTCCTAACTCCTGAGATTATCTGATGCTTTAAGCCCCTTTTACCTTGTTTTCGCGGTAATTGCATTGGGTATCCAGAGGGTGTCTTCTCAATTTATATGTTTTCAAATATCTAAGAAAAAAAACAGGAGGTATTCCTACCGAAGCAGCTTATCTCCTTTTAGGCTTTATGTTTGAAAGTTTAATCAGAGAGGAAAATTATGATAACAAATAAGTCACGAAATTTCTTAACAATGAAGAAAAAAATTGTAGTGATGATAGCTGCCGCAATCTTTGTTTTGGGATGTTTTGCAGGGGTTGGGTTTTCAGTTTTTAGTTCAAATTCGAATTCAGATGATGCTTCTAATTCTGACACAATTATTGACTATATAGATAAAGCGAAGGCTCTTGATGCCGAAGTGTTAAATAATCCAGAAAATACGGAAACTTGGATCTAATTTATTTTGGGCCCTAACTATGGTCATTGATCACCTGTTATAGTTACGCAATGATACTGCATGCATGGCATATGAAGTGTGCGCGGCATCCGTATCGCAGTTTTTATCATGGTTAGTATTGCGGCGGTTCTGATCGTTCATTTGACGTTAGTTATGCAAGCATTACCAATGGAAACTAAGGGAAGCTAATAATCATGCTTTTATTCAAAGAACGGTTCGTAGACAGAAGAACGTTAATCCTGTCGGCAGACAAACAAATTAAAGCCTGGCGTAAAGCGAATCGAAGAATGAAATGGAGCATCCCTGCGGCCAAATTTGATTTGATCGAACCACCACAACTAACCTCAAAAGATAAGGAAGAAGGTTTCATCGGGGTTGTGCTGAACTTCGGTTTTGGAGGTGATGGAAGAGGCAATTCCGATACCGTGTTATCCGCTCAAAAGGCATGGACATACCGATCCTTTTTATGGCGAAAGTAGCGCCTCAATCCAGTGGAATTTTTGACTTTCGCTCTGGAGCGACAACGTCGTGTCCAATAAAATCGTCTCACGATTTTATTTTGCCATGGGTTTTGTAGAATATTCTTCATTGAATTGTAGAATATTCTACAATCATGTCATTTCTGGGAACAACCCTATCCCATCATTATTTTATAACCTTCTATAATCATACCTATTTTATTTTTATTCTTGATTGTATGGCTCATGGCACGCCCTTTGCTCTATTCCAGGCATATTTGTGATAAAACGTTTTAAAGCAAGCAAAAGGAAGGGACATGAATCGTTCACAATTTCTAATTATCATCGTGCTCCTGGCTACGGCCTGCATTTTCATCAGCATTAGCAGTTTTGCTGATAGCCTCAAACAGACAACATTTGAGGTGTCCAATCTATCTTGTGGCTCCTGTCTGTCACGGATCGATGATACCTTGAAAGGCTATGCCGGGTATTCAAAACTGGGCGCAGACCTGCGGCGGGGAATTGTTGTGGTTGAGCATGAGTCAACCTTGAAAGAGCAGACCATTGCAAAGGCGATTTCAGACATCGGTTACCCGGCAAAAGTTGTTGCTGAAAAACAAATAACAAAAGCCCCGGATCTATTTAAGGGTCAGGGTGCCGGCTACGGATGCTGCGGCGGTAGTAGAAGCAGCGACTGCTCAGCATCGGCCTCAACATGGAAGAGACTTTTTAATCGACAACCGGCCGCACCATCAGCGGAATAATAAATAACACCCCGTCTGTTAGACGGGATGTTAACGTACGGAGGCAACATATGAAAAGACTATGGATTGGTTTGATAGTGATCATGATAATTTCCCTGGGAACGGTACCGGGAGCATGGGCTCTGTTTGGTCCCCGGGTTGATCTGCTGACACCAGATAACGGTGTGCTTAAAATTGCGATCAGCAATATCGATAACGGCAAGGCCCATTATTTTAAGGCCAAGGCGGATGATGCCACCATGGTGACGTTTTTTGTACTCAAGAGCAGGGATGGCGTTATACGGGCGGCCATCGATGCCTGTGATGTGTGCTACCGATCAGGCAAGGGGTATGCTCAGGATGGTGATTTTATGGTGTGTAGAAACTGTGGTCAACGATTCGCCTCATCGCGAATCAATGTGGTCAAGGGCGGCTGCAACCCAGCCCCACTCAATCGCCAGGTAGAAGGGAAATACCTGGTGATCAACATGACCGACATTAATCAAAATGCGTGGTACTCAAAATATAATAAACAGTAAGATCATTTTCCGCTTTGCGAAAAAATGAAAGCCACCCGTTTCACGGGTGGTCGTTTACTAAATAAGAGGTGAAATTCGATATGGCGTATGATCTTGAAAAGTACAGAGACAAGCGGGAGAAGGTCCTCGGTGTAAGGAAAAAAGGCATCAGTTTCGGTGTCTGGGCAGCAACGGTATCGGCCATCATCATCGTGGGTCTGATTTCCATGGTTGCACCCAAATCCATAGCCTATTTCACTACCCGGAACCTGGATGACGTTATCTATAAACTGTCCGGAGATCAGTCCTGGCCACAGGATGTCATACACACCATTGCCACCTTAAAAGGCATTAAATATGCCGTAGCTGACAAGGATGGTGCCAGACTGGTTGTGACCTTTGACCGGTCGATTACGGACATCGACAGCCTGTCGAGCTTTTTCAAGGAAAATGGATACCATGCTGTTCTGCTGAACGTGGTCAGCCATCGTCAGCGGGTTCAGACAGAAAGGGAGGAGGCGGAACTTGAAACTTTATAATATTTCCTTGAATAACCTCAGGCGCCGCAAGGGGAAAGTCATTTTTCTCGTATCTGGACTGCTGATCGGAATCGCCACCATTGTTACCCTGATATCCATCACCCAGAGCATGTCACGGGATGTGGAGGATCGGCTGGATCGTTTTGGCGCGAATATCGTCATGACACCCAGAAGCGAAAATCTGTCCTTGAGTTACGGTGGCATTAGTGTCGGGGGTGTCACTTACGAAACCGTTGAATTCCTGGAGTCTGATTTAACGAATATCCGCAGCATAAAGAATAGCCAAAATCTTGGTATTATTGCTCCAAAGGTGCTGGGGCCCTGGGAATTGGACGGCAAGCGCGTTCTTCTGATGGGGGCGGATCTGCAAACAGAACTGAGTCTGAAAACCTGGTGGCAGTTCAAGGGTATGCCCACCGGCAACCCGGATGAGTTGATTGTCGGATCCGAAACCGCCCGAATATTCAACCTGGCCCTTGGCCAGAGTATGAAGCTGGGGAACGATGAATTTGTCGTATCCACGATACTGCACCCTACGGGCGGCCCTGAGGACGGTATCATCATGGGGGACCTGCACCGGTTTCAAAATGTTCTGGGGAAACCCGGTCGTATTTCAATGGTGGAAATCTCAGCTTTCTGCAGGGGCTGCCCCATTTCCGAAATTACCCTGCAGATTGCGGAAAAGTTTCCCAATGCCAAGGTGACGGCTCTTAAACAAGCGGTCATGTCCAAAATGCAATCCATCGAAATGATCAAATCCTTCAGCTACGGTGTGGCTGTGCTGGTGATATTTATTGGTTCGCTTCTCGTATTCGTGACCATGATGGGTTCGGTCAACGAACGGACGCGTGAAATCGGGATTTTCCGCGCCATAGGCTTTCGGCAGGGTCACATCATGCAGATCATTCTCCTGGAAGCCCTGGTCGTGGGATTGATCGGTGGTATTCTAGGATACCTCATCGGCAATGGCATCGCCTGGCTGGCGATCCCGTTCATTATCCAGGAAAGCACCTTGTCCCACCTGGATGTGACCCTGGGAGGGGTATCGCTGATTCTCTCGGTAGCCCTGAGTTTACTGGCAAGTCTTTATCCGGCTGTGAAAGCCAGCAGGATGGATCCGAGTTCAGCGTTGCGGGCACTATAGCAAAAATATAGGGTTCGAGGATCCAAGGGTTCAAGGGTTCGAGTGAAACACTTAAGAGCTAAAATTTAGATACGTGATAGGAATTGAATACAATGAATGGTAACGATCATCTTATCGAAATTCAGGATCTGGGAAGAGAGTACATGGCTGGCGATACCACGGTTTCTGCCATCAAGGAGATGAGTTTCTTCATCGACGACGGTGAGTTCGTCAGTATCGTTGGCCAGTCCGGAGCGGGCAAGAGTACGTTACTGGCGGCTCTGGGTGGTCTCAATCGGCCTACCCGGGGGAACGTATGGGTGGATACAATGGACCTGTATGGTCTAAGCAGTGAACAGCGTGCAGATTTCAGGAGTGAGTATGTGGGATTTGTTTTTCAGTCCTATCAGCTCATCACATACCTGACTGCTATGGAAAACGTCAAAATCCCCCTCTCCATTGCCGGTGTCAAAAAAGAGGATCAGGCAGACATGGCTGCGGTGGCGCTTGAGAAAGTGGGGCTTCAGGACAAGAAAAACCGTTTACCGGACCAGTTATCCGGTGGCGAACAGGAGCGTGTGGCCATTGCACGTGCCATCGTGAACCGACCACCTATTGTCCTGGCGGACGAACCCACCGGAAATCTTGACAGCAAGACAGCGGACGATGTCATCAACCTGTTGAAACAGTTGAACCAGGAAGGACAGACCGTCATCATGGTGACCCATAACAAAAAACTGTGTCAACATACGGATCGGACGGTTCATGTCAGAGATGGTCTTTGTGTTATAGGAGAGGGATAGGCTGGTTCTTAGTATTTTGTCTGGAGGTTTCAGGAATAGATATCCGTAATAACACAAGTTTTCTGGGGTTTGCCGGTCTTCGAAAATCCGTTTAAAACCAGTCAAAACTCGTTCATAAGGCGCCGCAAGGGATTCTTGATGAAGCCGATTGTTATGAAGGACCTTTCCAAGACAATACGTGAGGTGCTGGATAATACAGAAGACTCTGTCAAAAAATCCTAACCTGTTCCCACTGGTCAACCATACTAAACATAAGCGTCTGCGGCACCACAATATGCTGTGTCGCTATGTTGAGATTGAAACCTGTGATTACTTATAGAGATCACAGGTAAAGCTGACTTCACTTTTCCGTGGATGTCTCCAACTAGTCACCAGGTCCGGCAAACCTGTGATACCATCTTAACACTTGCAGCGGACCCTATTTGGGAAAAGTTGTGTTTTCGTGTTATCATTTTCCTCATATTTGAAGAGGCTCCCGGGTTGGATTAACGAAAGAAACCTTTAAAGAATATTCTCTGCGTAAAATTCGAGATTACATCAAACCAGGAGATCTCTCCCGATTGAAGACTTTGTAACAGAGTGTAAAATCTTATTTGATAACAATAAGTTGACATAATCCAAGAAATTTTAACCTTACCGGAACAGTTGTTTTTTGAAGATTTATTGTTGAAAAAGGGTAATTTCAATTCTGTGGGACTTGCCCTTTTTTGTATTTTTGTAAGAAATTAGGATATCTGTACAGGTAGCCGGATACTCAAAGATATTAAAAACGTTGAAGTCCGTATCAGAAACATGAGGTAATTTTCTTAAAATCTATTCCAAAATGAAAAATTGGCGCCGCCGGGAAGCGAGGATATGGAGCACGAAACTGCGATCTGAATGGATATTATTTCGGGAACTGCAACGAAGTGTGAGAATATCAATTGTTGTAAAATTTCAAAATGTCAAAAGATGAAGGCAATTTGAGGGTATTGTAACGTAATATTTTTTTGACCTGGCACCCGGGAATGATGGTATCTTTAATTTTATCAGAGTGGTGCTATTCTCAATTTAGCTGTATCCTAATTAGCCACGTGCTATCAAGAATTCTGATAGCTTGGCGTTCTCTCACTGTGTCTGTACCTGTGAATTCAGTTATAATAATGGTTTCTATGTTTTTATTTGGCTATATCCGAGTTTGGCAACTAGTAAAATGCCCGTAACATTGTATATATAGTGAGGTTACCCTGTATTTCATATTGCCCGAAATTTAGTTGAGATTTGATCAGGGATATTGACATCACCAACGGTCAAGAAAATCATGTCGCTGAATGCTGCTAAAGTTCGAAATCCGCTGGCTCGATTTTTAACGATCTTAATGATCCGATTCAATCCCTCGCCGACGGCATTGGTTAATCGATTACTAATATACGGCAAGATGCGATGTTGATGTTTTCGGATTGTTCTGACGAACTTGCGTAAGGGCTCGCCACTGTTGTTTGCGAACTTCATCTACCGCTTCATTCAGGGATTTGACGATATGGAAGCGATCGAGAGTCAGCGCGGCGTTGGGGCAATGATTTTCAATGGACGAAATATACGCTTGGCTCATGTCACAGCTGGCATATTTGATCTGTTGTTTTTGATAATCGCTGAGCATTTCGTTGAAAAAAAGGTCGATGGTAGCCAGGCCTTTGCCCTTTCCAACCCAGACAACGCGGGCTTTATCAAGATCGTAGACAATAGTGGCATATTTATGTCCCTTACAATAGGAGATTTCATCAACGCCAACGGACTTTA
>JAFDAT010000163.1 GCA_019313725.1 Deltaproteobacteria bacterium | reverse complement strand
GAGTCAGTGACCAAAAAATTAGACAAGATTAACAGGATTTTCAGGATTATAATACAAAAAGAGTGCTGTGCGCTATTAGCATATAGCCGCCTTGTACCTTATACCGTTTACCTTATACCTATATGAGGAGTTGTAAGTGGCCGACCAATTAATCAGCGTCGAAGACCTCACTGTGTCGTTTACCACGGACGAGGGCCGCTTCAAAGCCGTTGACGATGTGTCTTTCCATATCGGTTATGGTGAAGTCCTGGGTATCGTGGGTGAATCCGGATGCGGGAAATCGGTTACCGCCCTGAGCATGATGCGTCTGATCCCATCCCCGCCGGGTTCGATCGACAGCGGGCGTATCCTGTACAGAGACAGGGATCTCCTGATGCTTGATAAAAAAGAGCTGCAGGATATTCGGGGCAGAGCCATCAGCATGATTTTCCAGGAACCCCTGTCAGCGCTTTCCCCATTGCAGAAGATCGGGCATCAGATGGCCGAAGTTTTACGGATCCACACCAATATTTCTGTAAAAGAGGCGCTGCGTATTTCGGAAACGTGGCTGCAAAAAGTCAAAATTCCCGATGCCGCTGAGCGCCTGCAGGCCTATCCCTACCAGCTTTCAGGCGGTATGCAGCAACGGATCATGATTGCCATGGCTTTAATGCAGTCACCGGATCTGATTATTGCGGATGAACCGACGACGGCTCTGGACGTGACTACCCAGGCCCAGGTTTTTCAGCTGATTCGGGAGATGAAGCAGGCCAGGACTTCCATCCTCCTGATTACCCACGACATGGGCGTTGTCTGGGATATGTGCGACCGCGTGGCGGTGATGTATGCATCTCGATTGGTGGAGACCGGAAAGGTGGCGGATATTTTTGCAAGGCCGGCCCACCCCTACACCCGGGGACTTTTAAAATCCATACCCAGGATGGGGGATGGCAGCGGCGGTAAACTCGAAGCGATAGCGGGCAGTGTGCCGTCGCCCTTTAATTATCCTTCGGGGTGTCGTTTCCGGGATCGCTGTCCACATGCATTTGATCGGTGTACGGCGGAGAAGCCCGAGTTTGTAATGGTTGAGGATGGGCACACGGCGGCATGCTTCATGGCCAGGAGGTTGGTAGATGCATAGGTTATTTTTTTTGAATCATCTCCCGATCCGTTGTAGTATTGTTGGATTGAGCGATCGAAATCGGTATCGGGATCGCTATCGAAATCGAAACAATAGGACACTTGAGCACAATAAGCTTGATGTCTTATATTTCTCGATAGGCTATGTCGCCTATCAGTACCTAATTTTATTGAAATCACGTCATGTTTGCGCATGATTTCGGTATTAAGCGCACGGTTTAGCTTTGGATAAATCCCTGTGCTACAAAGCTGTCGGCTGTATGCCTTGTAGTCCAGGGCTTCAGCCCTGCCGGAACTTGATCATTGGGCGTTGGATATTGATTATTGGATATTCAATTCCGGTTCATCCGGGTTGGGTTTACTTAGGTGGCATTGCGTTGAAATGAAAAATATAATGTCTGACACACCCAACATATTGGAAGTAGACAACCTGAAAATCTGGTTCCCTATCAGGCGCGGGGTGCTGGCACGGACTGTCGGCCATGTGAGGGCCGTGGACGGGGTTTCCTTCACCATCGGAAGCGGTGAAACCCTGGGGCTGGTGGGTGAATCCGGCTGCGGCAAAACAACGCTGGGAAGAACCCTCGTTGGACTCGAAAAAATTCATGATGGGACCGTTCTGGTGGCGGGCCGGTCCCTGTCGGTTCTGTCGAAGGAGGCGTTGCGTGCGTTGAGGAAAAAGATTCAAATTATTTTTCAGGACCCGCTCTCCTCCTTGAACCCGCGCATGAACACACTCGATATCATCACCGAGGGCATGGCCCAGTTCGGCATGCTTACAGGAAGCCGGGAATCAGCTGCCATACAGCTGATGAAGGAGGTCGGGCTCAGTGAGAGCATGATACATCGATACCCCCATGAATTTTCCGGGGGGCAACGCCAGCGGATCAATATCGCCCGAGCCATCTCCATGAAACCTGACTTTATCGTGTGCGACGAACCCGTAAGTGCTCTGGATGTGTCGGTTCAGGCCCAGATTATCAACCTCATGCTTGACCTGAGGGAAAAGTACAGCCTTGCCTATCTTTTCATATCCCACGATTTAAGCGTGGTTAGTCACATATCCCACCGTGTTGCCGTCATGTATCTGGGAAGAATTGTCGAGCATGGGCAGACTGCGGCAGTCATCCGCAACCCCAGGCATCCGTATACCCAGGCGCTTATCGCGGCCATACCCGTTCCCGGGGCCCGGCGCAAAGGAAAAATTATATTGCCGGGAAGCATGCCCTCCCCGGCCAACCCCCCGCCGGGATGTCCCTTCCACCCCCGCTGCCCCGAGGTGATGGCTGTGTGCAGGGAACGGTACCCTGTGGAAAAAGACGATGGGGAACAGTGGGTGTGCTGTCATTTATATTAACCTTGTTAGGGTTCAAGGACCCGCGGATTCGATGAAACGAGTGGATTGACATTTTGAATGGGTTCACCTATAGAGAGAGGTCTCTTGAATCCCGAAATGAGGTAAAACCATGACGATAAATTTATCACCCCTGACAGCCATTTCTCCCATAGACGGCCGTTATCGCCGGACAACGGAGCCTTTGGCCGAATATTTTTCCGAACAGGCGCTTATCCGCTACCGCGCCCTGGTGGAGATTGAGTATTTCATCGCCTTGTGCGAGATCCCGCTGCCCCAGTTGGCCGGTTTTCCCAAAGACCAATATGGGCCTTTGCGGGCGATAGCGGCTGAATTTTCCGGTGAAGATGCTCAGCACGTCAAGGATATCGAAAAAGTGACCAACCACGATGTCAAATCGGTTGAATATTTTTTGAAGGAAGCCTTTGAAAAACTGGGTATCGAGACCTTCAGCGAGTTTATTCATTTTGGCCTGACGTCGCAGGATGCCACCAATACCGCCGTGCCCCTGTGCCTGAAAAATGCCTGGCAGGAAATTCTGCAGCCGGCCCTGGAGCAGGTTCTGGCGCAGATGAAAGCCATGGCCGCGGAATGGAAAGGGGTCGTGATGCTGGCCCGGACGCATGGCCAGCCGGCATCTCCCACCAGTCTTGGAAAAGAGATTTTTGTTTTTGTAGATCGTATTTCCGAGCAGCTTACCCTGCTGGAGCAGATCCCTTTTTCAGCCAAGTTTGGCGGTGCTACCGGCAACTTCAACGCTCACTATGCCGCTTATCCGGAGATTGACTGGATTGTGTTTGCCGATCGATTTGTCGGTCAGACACTGGGCCTGAAGCGATCCGCCGTCACGACCCAGATCGATCACTATGACCACCTTGGGGCGTTTTTCGACAATCTGAAACGCATCAATACCATTTTAATCGATTTCTGCCGGGATATCTGGACCTATGTATCCTTTGATTATTTCAAACAGAAAATCACCGCAGGCGAGGTAGGGTCGTCCACCATGCCCAACAAGGTCAACCCCATTGATTTCGAGAACGCCGAAGGCAATTTCGGCATGGCCAACGCCGTGTTTGAGCACCTTTCTGCAAAACTTCCCGTATCCCGCCTGCAGCGGGATCTCACCGATTCGACGGTTATGCGCAATATCGGAGTTCCCATGAGCCATGTTCTGATCAGTTTGAAGAGTATTCTCAAGGGAACCGGCAAGCTCGTCCTGAACGAAACCGCAATCGAGAAGGACCTGGATCAGCAGTGGGCGGTGGTTGCAGAAGGCATCCAGACCATTCTTCGCCGTGAGGGTTATCCCAAACCGTACGAAGCGCTTAAAGCCCTGACCCGCACGCATGCGGTGATCAATCAGGATACGATTGCCGTTTTTGTCGACGGGCTGGACCTTGCGCCGGAAGTCAAGTCACAGTTGAAGGCGCTTACGCCGAAAACCTATACAGGGAAGTATAATTATTAAATCCCATTCTGAAATGAAAATTTGTGAGAAGGTTCTAAACAGTTTTGAATGGAGAGTGAAGATTAGATGAGGGAAGGATTAATGCGTATCGTTTCGTGGAACGTGAACGGCATCCGCGCCGCCATGAAAAAAGATTTTGAGTCGTCACTTTCCGCCATGCAAACCGATATACTCTGCATACAGGAGACCAAGGCACAGGACGACCAGGTCAGGGAGGCCCTGGCCGGTATCGACGGCTATCGGGCTTATGCGAATTCGGCCGTAAAAAAAGGGTACGCCGGCACGGCTATTCTTACCCGGAGGGAGCCTGCGGCTGTCCGGCTGGACATGGGCATCGCGTCGCATGACCAGGAAGGCCGCGTGATTGCACTGGATTTCAAGGATTTTTATCTGGTCACAGTCTACACCCCGAATTCCGGAAGTGAATTAAAGCGTCTCGAATACCGGCAAGGGTGGGATGCCGATTTTCTGGCCTACCTGAAAAAACTTGAAACGAAGAAACCTGTCATCGCCTGTGGTGACTTCAATGTTGCCCACCAGGCCATGGATCTGGCCAGGCCCAAGCCGAACTACAACAAAACTGCCGGCTATATGCAGTTGGAAATCGACGGTATGGACAACATGCTTGCCGCCGATTTTGTCGACGCCTGGCGCTACCTGTATCCGGACCGGGTCAAGTACAGCTGGTGGAGTTACCGGGCCGCTGCCAGAAAAAGAAATATCGGCTGGCGGATCGATTACTTTATCGTGTCGCAAGGCCTGGCGGGCGCTATAGATAAGGTGGACATGTTAAATGACATCATGGGTTCGGATCACTGTCCGGTCTTGCTGGATGTGGATATTCATTGGCCGGTGTCATGATAAGAGCCATTGTTCTGATGTTGTTTTTTGGGGCATGCTTTCCCGTTCATGATGCTTTCAGCAGTGAAAACGTTATTTCGGATTCGTCAGGTTCGAAGAGCGTGGGGACGGTCGATGGGGATGATAATCAGGCCGATCGCTCTGACGCGACTTTCTGGCAGAAAGCCTGGGGGGTAACGTCAAGAGATGCGTTGCTCTTAGGGATGTGGAGCCTCCATCTGGATGGAACCGGCGAGTATTTCGGGGACGGGCGCAACAACGATCAGGGAAATCTGTTCGGGGTACAGCTTTTCGGTCTATCCGTCGGTACGTTCATTAACAGCCATGATGATCGGGCCTGGTATTTTGGCCCTTCAAGAGACGTGTATTCGCGTCAGTTTTCGGAAAATACGCGTTTTGATATCGGCTACAAATTCGGCGTGCTTTACGGGTATGGTGATGACCTGCCCAATGTTGGCAGCATAACGCCATTTATTATGGCCGTGTTCGGCTTTTCCTGGAAAAGACTGGGCTTTGATATCGGGGTGCTCCCCACCGCCATTCTTACGGGCAGCTTCAGAGTTGATGTCGATTTTTAATTGATGACACTGGTTTTACCGGCTATTGTTGATCACTAAAAACCGTGTCGAAATAAATGGCGGCCTCCTTGGGCGGCAGCGGCAGGCCTTCCTGCATGGCGTCTTCGAGATCGGCCCGGGAGTCAGCATCGATCCACCAGTACCAGTAGGCGCTGGTTTCATCGCCATATTTTGAGAGCACCGTGTCAGGCGTCCCGAACTTATTCCAGTGCAGCAGCCGGGTGTAATTGATATTCCACAGCAGCACATAGGGAAATTCCCGGTAGATGATCTGGTCGATCTCCCTGTACAGGGCGTTGCGCTTGGCAATATCAAAAAGGCCCTTTTGCGCGTCGATGAGCCGGTCCACCCGGCTGTTTTTAAAACCGGTGATATTATTTCCGCTTCGCCGGTCTGCTTCTTTTGACTGCCACATGCCTTCAGGATTTTTAAACAGGCCCGAACCCCAGGATGCCCAGGTCATTTCATAGTTGAATTCATCCATATCCCTTGCCCATGCCGCCCAGTCTTTTTTGTCGATAATGAGTTCGATGCCGACATCTTTCAGGTCTTCGGCGTATATGGCCGGAAACTTTTCAAGGGAAGCCTGGCTGATCAGAAAACGAAAAGAGAATCGTTTGCCGTCTTTTTCAAGGAAACCGGTTGAGGGATTGACGTGCCAGCCTGCTTCCTGCAGGAGCTTTCTGGCTTTTTGTTTGTCAAATTCAATCAGGGGGTTGGGACAGGGATGGACTTTGTCGTAAAGATCTTCAAAATAGGATTTATGCAGGAAATACTGGCTGTACATGAGGGTACTGTTCATTTTCCGGCGATCAAGAAGATGGGCCATGGCTTGTCTGACCCGGACGTCGTCAAACGGCGGTTTGCGCATGTTCATGGCAAATCCCTGAAATCCGATGGGTTTGGAATTGAAGACTTTCTGCTTGATGATCCAGGCCTTGGAAAAACGGTTACCCTTGGTTTCGTTGACCCAGAGCCTGGATGTGTAGACAGGGTAGAGGTCGATAAGCCCTTTTTTAAACGCTTCAAAAGCGTTTTCCCGCTCTGCATAGAATCGGAATCTCAACCGCTCGAAATTCCCTGTGTTTTTATTTCGTTCGGTATTGATGCTCCACCAGTCACTACGTCGTTCTAAGGTCAGCGACAAGCCTTCATCGATATTGCCGATGGAATACGGGCCGGACGAGACGGGGAACTCGAAAGTGATTTTGTTGAAATCACGCCGGCCGAGGCTGTGTTTCGGCAGAATATGAAAACCGCCAACCGCCGACAGGTTAACCCAGTGGACATCCTTGGCGGTGAAGCGGATGGTCCGGCTGTCGAGTACTGTGGGGGAATCAAAACGTTCGAGGCTGACCTTGTGGACGCCTGTCAGATTTTTAGGGTCCATAATGGCGTCGAATGTCCATTTGACATCTTCTGCGGTCACGGGCCGGCCATCGCTCCATCTCGCCCGCGGGTCCAGGGTAAAGGTAAAGGTTTTTTTGTCGTCGGATAGGGTCCATTTTTCGGCGAGGTTGGGCTCGTATTCGAGTGTCAGGGGATTCATGGCCAGGAGTGTTTCGAACATGGCTCCGAAGATTTCGGCCGTAAAACTGTTGTTGTCCAGGTAGTAATTGAGGCTTTTCGGATATTGTCCGGCAAAGATGGTGATCTGTCCGCCAACGACAGCATCCGTGCCGGCCAGTGGATTGGGGGCGTCCTTCCAGCCCTCTTTGGGGAACTGTTCTGCTGCCGGGAGCAGGCACGGATATATCAATAGGGTTATCGCCAGAATGGCTGCCACAAGTGGTTTCATATTTACTATCCTCTTAAATATATTCAGCCGGAAATAAAGGAAGGGATTCCAGTCTGGAATCCCCTCATGTCAATCTTGGACCACGTAACCCACGCATGAGACCGCTATTTCTGCGATTTTTCAGTTTCAGCATCGTTTGGCTTGGTTTCCGTTTTTTTGGCTTTTTCCCTATCTTTAGCAGCTTTTGCGTCGGTTTTCATTTTTTCTGCCTGGGCTTTTTTTGCCTTGGCTTCCGCCAGTATGGCTTTTTGGGCG
>JAFDAT010000007.1 GCA_019313725.1 Deltaproteobacteria bacterium | reverse complement strand
CGACATGTGGAATAAATTGCCACTTTCGTGGCGGTGGCGGCGATGCGGTGAAGCATGGTGACATGAGTTCCATGTTGATCAATCCTGATAAAAACCACGATGTGCACATGGGCGTCACGGATGGCGGGCTCGATTTCAGGTGTCAGGACTGTCACAAAACCCGAAACCACATGATATCCGGCCGCAGCATATCGGTTCCGGCCGTGGAAGGCGATCTTTCCTGCGAATATTGCCACACGGACAGCCCGCATATCGGCAGCGAGCTGATCGATCACCACCTTAACAAACATACCCAGCATGTGGCCTGCCAGACCTGTCACATTCCGGTATATTCCAAGAGCAACCCCACCAAAGTATACTGGGACTGGTCCACTGCCGGCCAGGACATCACAAAACCCAAAGACAAATACGGTCAGGCCGTCTACCAGAAGAAAAAAGGGTCGTTTCAGTGGAAGGAGGCGGCCAAACCGACCTATAAATGGTACAACGGAACCGTTAAACGCTATATTCTCGGTGACCGCGTCAATGAAAACGGCGTTACCGATCTGACCCTGCCGGTAGGTGACATATCCGATTCTGCCTCACGGATTTACCCCTTCAAGCTTCACATGGGAAAACAGATCAGCGATTCTGTATACAAATACCTGATTGCACCCCAACTCTGGGAAGGATACTGGAAGCACTGGGACTGGAACAAGGCTGCGCGTGACGGAATGAAGGCGGCAAACCTTGCCTACAGCGGATCGTACGAGTTTGTGGAGACCGCCATGTACTGGGGGCTCACCCATGAAGTGGTACCAAAAGAGCAGGCGCTCTCCTGTGCCGAGTGCCATGCTTCGCTTACCAAGGCGCCCTATTGCGGGAAGTGCCACGAGGAGAGACCGGATGTAGACTTTGAGGCCCTGGTCAAGAAAGGTGTTGATTTTAAACGCATGGCCGAAATGGGCCGTGATGTGGGAGATCTGGTGGGCAAGTCCAATTACATCGACTACAAGGCTCTGGGGTATGAAGGCGATCCCATCGAGACACGGGGCCGTTTTAAAAAGCTGGGGTGTGTGACGTCCCGTTCGAAAAAACAATAGTCGGTTATCCGGGATATGGTCCATATCGTGTAATGATCTAAAATAAGGAGAATAAAATGTTCAAGAAAATTTTTGCAGTGCTCATGATCATGGTTTTTCTACTGGTTTCCATCGGTGTCGTCCTGGCAGCAGAAGGCAAGGGGAATGCCCGCAAGGGAAAGTATCTTTTCCGAAAAAACTGCCGGACATGCCATAGTGAAAATGGATCGGCTGCAGAACTGAGCCCCATCAGCAAGACCCAGGCGGACTGGCAGAAAGTTTTTGACAATTACAAGCAGCTGGAATGCAAGGCAGAGTGGGACAAGCTGTCGGACCAGGATCGGCTCGACATGTATGAACAGCTCTATGGTCATGCCTATGACTCGCCATCTCCGGCCAAGTGCAAGTAGGAGACCGAAGCTGCACAAACCGGTTGTGGTGAAGCGGTAGTCCCGATTCATACCACATCACCAAGACACGCAGTTTTTTATGCCTTAAAATTTACGAGCAAGTGGAGAATAAAATGTCCGCATCAAGCAAGCCAACGATTTCCCGACGCAGTTTCATAAAGTTGTCCGGCGCGGCCGCAGCTGCAGCAGCCGTGGGCGGGCCCTCCCGGGTTTTGCACGCGCTGGTTTCCGGAAATGAAGAAGGCGCCGGCGTGGCTGCCCGGGAGATGTTTTCCGCCTGTGACATGTGTTTCAATAAGTGCGGGCTGATTGCACGGGTGGAAGACGGCGTCATTAAAAAACTCGACCCCAATCCGCATTCGCTAAAATCCCGCGGTATGCTGTGCGCCAGAGGTAACGCAGGGATCAAGCAGCTCTACGATCCGGACCGGCTGAAGTATCCCCTGCTGAGAAAGGGCGGCCGGGGTGAAGGCAAGTGGCATCGTCTGACCTGGGATCAGGCCCTGGACCATGCCGCCGAACAGATGCAACGCATCGGCGAAACCTACACCCGTTGCGGCTTCCTTTTCATGGCTGGGACCGATATGCAGTCTACCTTTGTGCACCGCTTCGCGGAAGCTTACGGATCCTACAATGTTATTTCGCATGAATCCAACTGCCTCTTGAGCCGCAACCGTGCTTTTCTGGATACCTTTGGCGTGGTTCCCACACCGGATGTGTTGCACAGCAAGTACATCATCATGCCCGGTGCCAACCGGTTTGAAGCCCTGGTGACACCCGACAGCATGGATTTAATGACCGCCATGCAGGGCGGCTGCAAGCTGGTTGTGCTGGATCCACGTTTTACGAAGACGGCTGCTTTGGCCGATGAATGGTACGCGATCAAACCCGGCACCGACATGGCCTTTTTTCTGGCCATTGCCCAGGTGCTCATCTCGGAAAATCTGTATGACGAAAAGTTTGTCGCCGAAAAGATAAACGGTTTGGATGAATTCAAAGCCCATGTCGCCCAATATACACCCGAATGGGCGGAGAAGGAAACGGAAATTCCGGCCAGGGATATTCGCAGGATGGCCAGAGAATTGGCCGCGGCAGCACCTGCCGCCATGATCTACCCGGGACGTCGCAGCTCTGATTACACGGATTCCACCCAGATTCGACGATCCTTTGCCATCGTCAACGCACTTTTGGGAAACTGGGACCGTGAGGGGGGACTGATCGTGCCCAAGAAAATTAAAACCGGTTCCATTTACCATGATGCACCATTTTATGAAGACAATCCGGAAGACAGAGTGGATGCCGGCAGGGCCCAGATGATGTTCGACGAAGAAGGGTCGTTCAAACACACCCGCGACGCTGTCATCGAGGGCCGACCCTACCCGATCAAGGGCTGGCTCACCTATAAAACCAATCCTATGCAAACCGGCGCCAACCGCAACAAAACCATCCAGATGATCGACCATCTGGATTTCATGATGAGCGTCGATATCGTCATGAGTGACACGGCCTGGATGGCCGATCTGGTTCTACCGGCGCCCAGCTACCTTGAAAGAAAGGATCCAATTTCGGCATTTCTGGCTTCGTCCTCCTGTTCGGGTGTGATTACCCGCGATCCGATTGTACCGGCTATGTTTGAATCCAGGCCGGTATTCTGGATTGTTAAAGAGCTATCCAAACGTCTGGACCTGACCGAGTCATTCGATTTTACCATAGACGATTTCAGAAAGGCCCAGCTCGAAAAGCTGCCTGAAGTGGTCACAGCCCTTAAAAATGAAGGGGTTTACAATATTACCGGACCCAGTTACGGCATCCATGAAGGTAAACCCTTCAAGACCAAGTCCAAGAAGATCGAGCTCTTCAATTCACGCTACGTGGAAAACGGTGTTGACCCCATGCCGGTGTACCATCCACCCCAGCCTGTACCCCGGGATCATTTCAGAATGGTGGTGGGGCGTAATGCCTTTATTACCCAGAGCGCCAGCACCAATAATTCACTGTTGTGGGAACTGCAGAATGAAAACAGCCTCTGGATACATCCCAAACCGGCATCAAACCTGGGGATCAACCACGGCGATCGTGTCGAAGTCGTGAGCCCTGCGGGTCGGGGGCGTCTGAAGGCCCGGGTCACCGAGGAGACGCGCCCGGATACGGTGTACATGGATACAGGGTTCGGGGTGATTTCCAAGGGCTTGAGCAACATCTTCGGCAAAGGAGCCTGTATCGCGGAGATCCTGGAAGACCATGCCGATAGTGTTTCGGGGAATATGGCCATGCACGAAACATTTATCAGGGTCCGACGGGTTTGATTAAAAATGAGGATCGGAAGGAATAGAGCATGAAACAGAGCACACCCAAAAAGTACGGAATCGTAATCGACGGATCCAGATGCATCGACTGCAAGGCCTGTATGATTGCCTGCAAGGTTGAAAACGATGTTCCCGAAGGTATGTGGAGAAATTGGATTCGCCCTCTGCAGAATGTGTCTGGAAAGCAAAAAAGTGAATTTCAGCCAGGGCAGTGCATGCAGTGCGACGATCCCTCCTGCGTAGCAGCCTGTCCGGTGGGCGCCACGTATAAACAGGCTGATGGCCTGGTGATCATCGATCCCAAAAAATGCATTGGTTGTGGGAATTGTGTGTCCGCCTGTCCCTATGGGGCGCGTTACCGCAATCCTGCAAAGAATATTGCCGATAAGTGCGATTTTTGTCAGCACCGTTTAAAACGGGGGGAGGAACCCGCTTGTGTGATCACCTGTCCCACCAAATCACGTATTTTCGGCGATCTCAACGACCCGACCAGCGAGGTCAGCCGTCTGGTCAGCGAAGGCAAACTGGTCAGGGTCATCGCCCCGCACATCAACACGCGGCCTAATATCTATTATCGCGAGGGGACCCGGCTCCTGGACTGGGCCGTTACGCCGACACTTCCGGGAAATATCCATATGCCGGCAGAATTCTGGGAGTAATAGATACTCGGGTCCAGAGGGCGTGTCGAAGATCCTGTCCTGCGGGGGCACTGGATGCTCCTGGAAGGAAGTATCTACGCCATAACATATTGCTCCGGCAATTAAATACGTTAACGCCGTCATTCCCGCGAAGGCAGGGATTTTATCGAGTATAATAATTTAACATTGTTTGATGGTTATCAAAAATGAGTGTCTGTGTCCATCACTAATAAATATTTTCGGTTAAGAAACGACAAATTAAATATGGCGGCAAATAGGTTGTATTGAACGAATAATCAGCTGCTGAATAGTCTAAAATAAGGTATATATAAGAATCTAATTTCAGCGTAATAACTTTAATCCGCCATAATTAATTTGACATATTAGCAATTTTCAGCTATCTTCAGGGGAGTCTATGTGACAGAGTAACAGAAAGGAGATAGCATGATTCAAATTGACCGTAGTGGATTTTTGTTAACAGGACCCAAAGGATCGATTCCTTTAAGGGATGATGACGAGATCACTTTGAAGCTGGCGATGTTATTTGAAGGTCAGTGTGAAGGTCTGGGGCCCAGTAGAGCCGCCGAAAAATTTGGATTGACAAGACAGCGTTATTACCAAATTTTGCAGCAGTTTAAACAGCACGGTGCACAAGCACTGCTAAGTGCCAAACGCGGTCCAAAAGGCAATTACCGCAGAAGTGTTGAGGTGGTGCGTCAAGTGATTCGTCATCGGTTTTTGGATCCGCAGATCACCCCGGAGGTGATTGCGCAAAAGTTGGTGCAATGTGGATATCCGATTTCAATGCGCAGTGTTGAGCGGATAATCTCTGAGTATGGCTTACAAAAAAAAATCTCCATCGATGCCATCCCGCAAGCGCAGCGGTAGAGATTGAAACCCATCGCACCAAGCAAAAAATCCGCGTTGAGTGTTGTGATGCTCAAAGTATTGAACGCGGAGTACGCCAGCTTTTGGCCGATAAGATTTCCGGCAATATGGTGGGTATCTGGTTGCTACTTGCCGAACATCTTAGACTGGGAACATGGGATCTGCTTAAAGCCTGGAGCGGTGCAGCTGATGAGCAGGTGCAAACGCGATTGGCGATGCAACTGGTCAATGAAAGAGCCTTGTGTGTAAAGGGGATTCGCCAGAAACGAACGCTGAGTCAGAAAGGATTTGAATTAGCCAACGGGCTGCCCTTCATTGCCACGGATTCGGCAATCCACCATCTGTTAGACGAGCATACGGTCGCCGATGCCCAACACTTGCAGATCGCACTGGGTAAAATCCGGCAGACATTTGGCCATTTTGACGGTCGCATTTTGGCCATCGATCCGCACCGTGTCAAATCCTACAGTAAACGGCAGATGCCTCGCCGTAAAAAGGATAAAGATTCAAAGCCGGCTAAACTGGCTCAAACCTTTTTTTGTCTGGATGCCGGCACGGAACAACCGATTTGTTTTACGACGGCTTGCTCTGCCAGGACGGTCACCAAAGCCACACCGGAGATGTTGACTATGGCAGCTAAGATTCTCAAATTCAACGGCGAGAAGCCACTAGTAATGGCAGACAACGAACATTACACCGTTGAGTTGCTTGACTGGATCAGATCAACATCGCCTTATGATATGTTGGTTCCGATGCCGAACAATCAATCTGTTCGAAGATCAATTACGCAGGTGGCTGAGCAAGCATTTACCCGGCATTGGGCCGGCTATGCGACCGCAAAAAGTGCATACCAAATGAAGACAAGCAAAAATGGCGCATATTATCAGTTTATCCAACGCAAAGGCGAACGCGCAGACGACTATGACTTCAAAGCATTTTTATGCACCCGTGATCGAGACGAAGTAGAAGATCTGTCGATTCACTATCCGCAACGATGGCACATTGAAGAATTTTTCAATAAAGACCAATCGCTGGGTTGGGACCAGGCTGGGACGATGAACCTGAACATTCAATACGGTAAGATGACTATGGCGCTATTTGCACAAGCCGCCAGTTTTATGATGCGGGCACGCATCGGGTTGCCGGCAGCCCATTGGGATGCGCAACATCTGGCCCAAGATTTCCTCAGGGCATTGGAAGGCGATATTCGCGTTAAACGCGACACCATCATTGTGACCTATTATAATGCCCCGAACTCTGAAAGGATGAAAACTCATTACGAAAATTTGCCGGACAGATTGTCTGCGGAAGGAGTACAACCAACAATACCTTGGTTGTACGACTATAAACTTGACTTCCGATTCAAGTGATGCACGGGCTCTTGCTATCGCAATTATACGTGCACGTAAGAAAGGGTTGGACCTTGTTATTGATTGCGCATTATTTGAGCTACTTTTCTGCAGTAACAGCAAATTAACTGCGTGGCTAAATTTGTTCCAAAATACTGTGCAAAGCGAAACGAAAAAATCGAGCCATGTAAAATAAATTCGTCTAAAAAAATGTCTGCGAAGGCGGGGCACGAAGTGAAGCTTTAGCGCTATCCAGGATAATACTGGATGCCGGAACAAGTCCGGCATGACGAATTAGGCTATTTAGTTGCCAGGTTAATAACCCATAACCGCACATTCATAGGAGGTAGTGCATGTTATCAGTAAATAACCGCTGGTTAAAATTAGTTTTCATTGCGACCGTGGTGCTGTTGCTGAGCTTCGGCTGCGCATCGGCGCCCAAAGCGCCCGAAACAGCAGAAACAGCAGAAACAGCAGAAACGGCAACCGACACATCCTGAAAATTTCACACCATTGTCGATGTGGCCTTTGTCCAGCAGTATGCCAAGGTACCGGTACCTGCCGACACCATGATCATCGATTCACGGCCCAAGCGTCCGAAATATGACAAGGGCTACATCCCTTCCGCGATCAGTATCCCGGATAGCAAATTCGATGCGCTGAAAGGCAGCCTGCCGGAGAACAAGGAAGCCCTGCTCATCTTTTATTGTCAGGCTCCCACCTGAAAGCTGAGTCACAAATCCGCCTGGAAGGCGGAAAAACTCGGTTACACCAATGTCAAGGTTTTCGAAGACGGTTTCCCGGTATGGAAAAGTACTCCCGGCAACTATTATGCTGTCGAAGTCAGTGTTGTTAAAAAGCTGGTCGAGACAAGTGCCAATGCGGTCATCGTGGATTCAAGGCCCAAACGCCCCAAGTATGACAAGGGCCACATCCCCGGCGCCATCAGCATTCCGGACAGCCAGTTCGACAAGTTGAAGGGCGATCTGCCCCAGGACAAGAGCATACCGCTGGTTTTTTACTGTGGCGGTTACACCTGAAAGCTGAGTCACAAATCCGCCCGGAGGGCGGTACAGCTTGGCTACAAAGATGTAATGGTGTTTGGTGCAGGGTATCCGGCATGGAAAAAGGCAGTCGGAAGTGCTTCTGCGGCTGTACCGGTTAAGGTAGGTGCAGAAGAGGGGACCATCGATATTGCCGTTTTTGAAAAAATTATCAAGGAAAATCCGGCCGGCATCATGCTGATCGATGTGCGTGACCCCGATGAATTTGCGGCAGGGAGTTTTAAGACGGCGGT
Organism: Deltaproteobacteria bacterium; assembly: GCA_019313725.1. Classification (GTDB taxonomy): domain Bacteria; phylum Desulfobacterota; class Desulfobacteria; order Desulfobacterales; family B30-G6; genus JAJDNW01. The sequence continues at coordinate 15,523 of JAFDAT010000007.1, read as the reverse complement.
CAACATGCCCACGGACATGCTTGAAGAGAAAATCAGCACACTGCCATCAGACAAACCGATCGTATTTGTCTGTGCCACCGGTGCCAGGAGCGGTGAGGCTTATTACATGCTTCAGGATATAAGACCGGAATTGAAAAACGTCTATTACCTGGAAGCCGAGATTGTTTTTGAAAAGGATGGTTCATACACATTGAAGAAAATCGAATAGTTTCAAATCGGCCGAAGGCACCAATGTAGTCCAGGGCTTTACAGACTATCCAATAACGCTTGATTTGCAGCGATGGTATGTTTTATTCAGAGCTGAAGCCCTGGCCTACGTTGGTAACACTCTGATTGTTCATATATTATCCCGCAGGGTAAACAACATGACAAAATAGACGCAATCCTTGGAATTCACCTGGGGGGATATCCAGGCAATGGTTCCATTTCTACAATTTTGGTTATAATAACAACTACATTCTTAACCCCATCCTACTTGTCCCCCGTTGTAGTTTGAGGAACGGAGTCGGATGAATACACCAGGAGAGCGGTTTAGCAGGGATAAATCCCTGCGCTACAAAGCCGTCGGCTTTATGCCATGTAGTCCAGGGCTTCAGCCCTGCCGAACTTGATAATTGGGCGTTGGATATTCAATACCGCTTATCCGGGTTGCATCATCAGGGTATTTTTAAGACCTTTGAGATAGGCCACCAGCAAGGCGGCGACCAACGGGTAAAATGGGCAGTCCGATTCCGCGGCCAGTCGATCATGGAAAACGGTTACCCAGGGCAGCATGCAGTCGCTGTTAAAGGCGGCCGCCTCCGAAATTAAAACATCATCCTGTTTAGACCATCCTTCCTGAAGCAGAAAATAGAGGTATTCCAGTTCGATGGCAAGATGATCCGGCGGTTCATTAAGGTCGTTTGCCAAGGACAATCCTTTGTCGGCAAAGCGTTCTTGCATTAAAACAGCCGACGGCCCCATTAACAAGGCCCGTGGTTCTATCTGTTGCGTACCGCTATTATCATAGCATGATTGATAAAGGGGTACGACGCTTGTGCGTGCATTGATGAAAATTCGGATGTAGGCCTCTTCAAGAAAGCTGAAAAGCGAGGCTTCATCTGAAAAATTTCTGATTAAGCCCCTGAGATTATCAAGAATGCCCGGTGAAGCATGTTTCCAGATGGCACCCATTTTTTCGAATTGTTGAAAATAGTCCGTTTTTATAAGTCGGCTGCATTTTACAAGATCAGGTCCCCAAAATATGTCGCACAGAATGTTGAGTGACTCAAGCATGGCTGATTGTTGTTTCTTCGATAGAAGCATTATCTGACGCATCTATATCTCCCCGTGGTGGCCATTAATAAAATTTCAGTAGCATTTATCGATCTGAAGCTCAAGTTTGGAATAAGTTTTTAAGAAATTGTACCATAAATCGTTGGGAAGTATTGTGCAACTTTGCTCGCCATTCCCCCTATTATCATATTTCCAATTGACAATGATATCATTATTGATACTATATATCCATGGCGAAGATTGAGGACATATTGATAGGGATGAAACGAAACCCCAAGAATGTCCGATTCGTAGATCTATGCAAAGTATGTGAACATTATTTTGGAAAACCTTGTAACAGGGGAGGCAGCCACAGGATATACAAAACTCCCTGGAAAGGTGATCCGAGGATCAATATTCAAAACCACAAAGGAAAGGCCAAGGCATATCAAGTACAACAAGTGCTTTTGGCTATTGAAAAATTGGAGATCAACAATGGCACTGACAAATGATCGATATACGTACCGTGTAACCTGGTCCGGAGATGATAATGAATATATAGGATTATGCGTAGAGTTTCCGAGCCTTAGCTGGCTTGCCCGCACTCCGGAAGCCGCGCTGAAAGGTATCCGAAAATTGGTCGCCGGTGTTGTAAAAGATATGAGTGCATCTGAAGAGACAATTCCGGAGCCTATTGCCAGCAGGTCCTACAGTGGCAAATTTATGATCAGAATTCCTCCAGATGTTCATCGAAAACTTGCTGTTCAGGCCGCTGAATCGGGTGTAAGCCTCAATCGTCTAGCCAGTTCTAAACTTAACCAGTAAGGATTCTTCCAATTCTATCCAGTCACGGCAATCAAATGCTTCGCAAAACTTTTTCCAGTGTTTTTCGCTGATGATGTCGATAAAAACCTGCTCCCCATCATCTGTGGAACCAGCTTAGGGTGTACGAACGCGGTGACCTGAATTCGTTTTAGCCCGGCATCGGCAACCGCACGGATCAGTTCGAGTTTTTTGTCGGTCGGCAGAAAAGGCGTTTCGCTTTGCAGACCGTCACGTAAACCCTGCTCTTCAATGACAATTCTTTGGGGATAAGATTTCATATTTGCTTACTTTTATAAATTGATTGTACAAATTAGGGGACAGGTACTTTATCTTTAGAATATTACCACGTAAATTGCAATGGGGGTATATGCTTAATGATATTATGACCGTATGCTTGGAGAAATTGCGGCGCTTCAGGTGTCATCTGAAGTTAATAATCACATGTGTCATCTGCATCGAGACCACCTCTTAAAATTCGCTCCATGGCCATAAAATATTCGTTCTCTCGTGTCTTATCGCTGAGACGTGCATATACGGCACGCTAAGCATTTAATTTCCGTTGGCCTTCAGTATAATATCGCCTTCATCAACATCGATATCATTTGCAATAACTTGACACTTTACTTTTAAGAGGAAAAATATTGGTCCGATTTCATAGGAAAGGGCCTCATAATTTCCCTGCCCTTTGCTTATAATGAAGTTCGAATTTTGATACATTTTCTTAAATTCAGCGCTACATGTTTCCAGAATAGTTCCAGGCGCATCAGTACCCGAGGATATGATGGTTGCGATGCTGTCAATACCGGCCTGAACCGCATCCTCGTAAGTGGCGTCATTAATAATTGGAGCCTCCCTGACAACATAAGTCACCGGTTTACTTATTTCCTCTATTAAAATTCTGTCAAAAACGCATTCCCCGGCATTATCACCAATATACAATATCTCACGGGCCTTATCCAGGCCATGTTTAAACTTGCTATAATCGAATACCGCAAAATTCTTTTTTAAGACTTCATTGACTTCCAGGCTCAGATCAAAGTTCTCATAAGCACCGTAATCGATCACATTTCCGGCAATCGCAATCCGTATTGCCTTCAGAAGTTTATCACTTGACTTCGCTACCAGCCTTTTCAAATAGGGATACAATGAGAGTGCCTTTTGAGTACTTTCTTTTTTGATTTCTTCGTAGGGGTCCGGATCTCCCGTGACCTCGCTGACTTTTCGATAGATTAATCTACCGCTTTCGGGAGGGGTGCTGTTAAGAGGAATGTCTTTCAACATCATTCCCACTTCATCCAATACTTTTTTTATCTTTTTCTCGTCAGTCGTTGCGATTCTTGCTGCACGCAATGCCTGATTTAAAAAACAAGGAAGGCAGTCGAGGTAGGTTCTCATTTTCTTCTTATTTCATTTTTTTAGAGTTTATTATTGCTTCGAAATCCCGCCAACCTGGGGGCACTAACGCTTGATTTGTCATGTCGAGCACGATGTTTTTTCCGTATGCATCTGTTCTGCCCCCCTGGCTATCCATCCCAGAAATCTTTTTAGCAACCCGATTTTCTTAGGCCCTTTTTGAGAGGAATCTCTTTTTGTGACTGAAACAATACGGCAATCCCCTGTGTTGTTACGATTTTCCAATGTTTTCTCCAGTTCGGCCCTGCTGAAAATGATAGGCATTGGTTATAGCATCATAATCATGGCACTCCCCGCAAGTGTTTTTAGGACTGTAAGGAATATTACAGTCCAAGGATATTTCATTCCCCTCATAATCCATCAACGTGATTTCCGGATGTGGTTCCTTCTCCGCAGCCCTGCACAAACCAGGGATAGAAAGAAATATAAAGACCGACAACATTAAAAAAATGTTTTTTTTCATCTTCCATCTCCTTCTGTCCGTTTAATATATATCCCAATTCATTACCAATAATTCGATTGCCCAAATCCAGATCCGTATTTTATCTTATCCACCGTTTTCAAATCCGCCTCATAGGGATTCACCGGCATGCATGGCGAAGGTATCAGGTGACTATTACAAAAAGGTGTCTCCTTTATTTTCAGATTGTATGCCTCCACCATCAAATTCTCCAAGTTAACGGTGTCCTGAACATTATAGGCGAGCAACGTATCGAGTGCCTTTTGATTGCCTGTTTTTTGATAGTCATTCCACAGCAAGACGGCAAAGAAACCATCTACATCGCTTAAATCACCTCTGTCCATTTCCAATTGTCTTTCGCAACTTTTAAGACCGCCTTTGTAACCAAGGCTGCTGAGAACGTAACGTAGATCAATTTGGGCATGGTTGAGCTGAATTCCAAAATAATTTTCAATGAAGGGGACATCAAAACTCTTGCCGTTATAGCTGACAATGACATTGTATTTCTGGATGTCATCAACGAAATCGGTTAGATTCTTCCCATGAACATAGGTTTGAATGGTTGCTCCGTCATAAAGGGCGATTGTGGTGATATCGTTATAATGCCGTTCCAATCCTGTGGTTTCTATGTCCAGATAGACAGTCGATTCTCTGAATTCTGGAAATAATCGCCAGCCCTGATTTGATGGTAGCAGGTTTGAAAAGAATGCCGGGTTGTCTCTATCAAGATGACGTCTGGATTCTTTAATACCTTTGGTGATTGTTATTTTTCTGTTGGAAGAAATTGGGGTTGGGGTATTATCAAACGGTGTGTCCCAATCCGTAAGACCGGAACTCCAAAGATGTCGTTCTGTTATGGCGCCGATACCAGGGATGTGAAGGAAGGTATTTTTTAACATAGTTGATTGTGGTTTGTTTCCCGTTGAAGGTCAATTGATAGATAATCGTATATATTACGAGCTCTCTGGATATTTATAAACGTTTAAACCAATAACGGCATCAGTCCCCTCGATCTTCTGGTTGCCCCGTGTACTGGCGATAGTTATCGTTTTCCCAGATTTCGAGAGCCCACTTTCTAATGATAAATCAACTTCGATAATCAGTTTGTGATCTTTAACTTCCCATTTCACATTTTCCATGATTCCTCCTATTATTCATATTTGATTGGTATCAACTTCACCTCCACAATAACTCTTTTAATATCATCAATAGGCAACCTGCTCAACAAGCAAAATTTATTGAACTCGAAATAAAGTTGAAGGATTATCGTTCAGGGACTCAAACAGTCACCCAAAACACCATCCCAAACGCGCTGATGACCACTTGGGAAGGAGATCTATTTGGATTGGTGTCATCTGGAGGCGATGGATGATACCACCGGAGAGGGTGTTATCTTGGGCTGCGATAATTCGAAATCTATAGGCACGATAAAATTACCGAATATTCTGCGGATGACTGCGCAAACATGCGTCCTACCCCAAGTTTGTATGTGTAATTAATAAAAAGATGTAAAATCAATGAGTTGGCTTCTTGAGACCCGGTTGTATAGCACTACATATGTTTCTTTTATACAGGTACTACCTTTTTAATTGCCCTGCTGGGATAATGGGTCAATCCTAATGCATCATAAATAACCTGCTGCCTTGGTTCGGGGCGCGTGCTTTTTCTGATGTGAACTGTCTCCCCATTTTGGCAGTTCATTGATATATTTGGGCAAGATCAGCGATACAGAGGCGCTGAAATGGATTGAAACCATCTACAGCTAAAATGGAAAAAGGGTGGCTCCCGTTGTCCGGAACCACCCTTCAAACTGCGATGATTTTTACACATCGGTAATTTTTCAGGCGCCTGATATCTACCGTTTTGTAGGAGGTATCTGCAATTTTTATTGTAAATAAAATGATTTCAGGCAATCCTATTCATACCACTAATATCATAGAGTATATCATCAATCGCGAATCCCTATCCCGATTATCAATTTCCACAAAGACTGTTGATGTCATTATAGAAATCGTTGTGATATTCAAACGCCCATTGGTCGCAAATTGGATTGTTGTAAACCCAATTCGGCACAGGGCAACGATAAGGCACAAGATCATCGTATGAATCAAGCGGGCCGGCAGTTTTTACCATGCTTCTCGATTCCCAAATTGCAGGGGTGAGAACAGGGCCGGCCCAAGGACCATTTTCGCATGCCGTCGTATTATCAAAGTCTGTTCCTACGATCCCATCTACTTCCGATGGCAGCAACCACATCGCCTGATACTCATAGCCCGTCACTTTAGCTGCCGGGCCATATGTTTTATGGTATCCAACACCAGAGAGTTTGAACACATACCATTTTCTTTCCTCAACTGTTGCGTCCTGTCCGTCACAGTCCTGATCGATGCCGTCATTAGGTATTTCAGTAGCTCCGGGATGGATGGAACTATCATTGTCATTGCAATCATCACCGCCAGATGCTTCTGAATCGTGGCCATCATTATCATGGTCGTCTGTTGTACTACAGCTTTCGAAATCACTTGCTGTAGCACTGTCGGTAGGAATCGTGGACACACTTACATTTGTAGTTTGGCCCGCAGTGACTGATGCTGGCTGACCGACACTCGTACCAACACGCATGTATCCGGGTTTGAATGCGACAATATTCCAGTCGCCCTCAGGGGCCAAAAGCATTCCGTTTTCATCTGTAGTAGCGAAGAAAGCTGTTATATGTTCATTGTGATCATTTGCTATTGTTTTTGGAGCGTTATTATCTATGTTAGTTTTATAACCGATAGCGTGTATTGAGTTGACATCCACTAACCCAGAGGCACCCTCAAAGTAGATGTGTCCTGTACCTCCAAGCAATTTCCCGCCTAAAGCGGAAAGAGCTAGATCAGGAGCAGTTTCTGAATAATATTCCCAGTAAAAATCGCTCTTTGCAGTTTGGCGACACGACATGTATATATCATATGTTAGTGCAATGAGATTATCCTCTTCATCCGGTGGATAGTTATGGCTCTTAATCCGGAGTACCTCACTTCTATACTTGTAGCTACACTCGTTAAAGGCCTCATATGTCCCTACGGCATTCTCGATTACATCTTCTGAAAAAGCGGCCCCGGTTAAATATACGCATGTTCCTAAAAATACTGCGCCTACTACTCCTATTACTTGCGGTCTTATTTCTATATTCTTTATCCCGATAGTCTTCATTGATGATGAAAAATTTCCCTGCAAACGTTGCTCGATTTCATACATTTCATCACCGATATCTGAGATCTCCTGCACCAATATATAGTTTTTTTCTGTGTCGCCGATGATCTCATCTATTGTAACAGTATCGGTAGGATCAACCAAAGAGAGTCTTTCCTCCACCGATGTACTGGATTTCATCCATTGATCAATCTTGGAAAAATAGGTCACAGCTTCACTATTTTGTAAATCAAGCTGCTCGGAAACACTACTAGAATCACCACCCCCATCATTTGATCCTCCACCTCCACCACATCCTGATATCAGCAGAAAAATAAAACAACATACCAATATTCTTTTAAAAACGAGTAACATATATACCTCCCTTTTAAGGTTTGGTATAATCTGAACAAGTTCATTTCATTAAAAATATGCCATCAGATCTCTACCGATTTATTATTTCTGAGGACTATATCAGGCATCATCTTTAAAACGCTTTAGTAATCTTTTTGTCCATTAGTCATTAGATCACATTCACATAAAGCGATTCATAGCTGAATAGATGTATTTTGAGAAAGTCACGGCGAGTCGACAATGAGACCAGTATCAGTTGTGATCTATATGCAATGTAATAAACATACATGATTTGTATGGACGGGTCAAGAAACGGGTATTTAAGGCGTGTTTGATTGCATGTTTTAGGGGAAATTCTTATATACTTGAACCTTTGATATTTGGGTTAACCCTGGAGCCGGGAGACATAAGCAGCCGTGAGGTACTGCATAGGATATACGGTTTTACGGTGAAAAAATTCCGCTACAAACTTATATTTGAGCGAGGTGAAATAGGCATGAATCGTTATCGATCGGCTTCGGTTACAGTCACAAAATGCTTTAATCGGTTGGTAAACCGGGGGGTTGCGGTCCGGCATTATAATCGTGGAATCGCTCTGACTGCGGAGGGGATGGAAATTTCAAAACGGCTAATTTCTGGACACTATAAAAATGGGCCTGATAACAAAAATTGAGTTTTTAGCATTAATTGAATTAAAATAGGTATTGTAAAGTGCCCGACAACACGATTCCAGACATATCAAGAAAATCACTATTAGCTGAGTACTCATTGCCAGATGGTGGATTGTAATTAAATCTCATTCGTCTATATGAAGTTTCAAGTCCTAATTTAATATTGGATTTATTAATAAATATGCCTACGCCACCATCTAAGCCTAAGTTTCTGTCAAAATCTCCTGGTGCTTCATCCCATTTTAATTGACCAATAATAATGCTGCCTCTTACAAAAGGAACGAATAAGCCTATTGGCTTGAACTGATAGTTAGCTCCAAAACAAAATAGCCACATGTCTAAATCATCTAAAAAATCTTTTTCAATGCTTGACTCGATGGCCAACTTATCAGTTAGCCGGAAGTCGGCAACCAGGCCAACTAATACATACTCGTTTCTGAATGACCAGGATTGAGAACCTTCGCTGTTAGATATTTTAAAATCAGGGGCATTAAATGCGTACCATAAACTTGATTTAAGACCTATTGAAAATTTACTTTCTACTTGTTCATTATTTAAGGTTCTCGGCTCAGGCGAAGGAGAATAGTTTTCCTGGATAACTTCTTCGGACAATTCATTATTATTATTTATAGCCTCTGTTTTTTTTGGCGCTGATCTATCTAATTCTTGCTCAATAATTTCTGTTTCTTGGGAGGGTGGAGCGGGAACCATATTTAGGGTTACAGAAGCCTTTTTTTCGAGGCTATGAGTTTCAACCTCTTGTTCTTGACTTGCTTCTTGGGTCACTTCGTGTTTTTCAATATCCAATTGAATTTTTTTTTTGTTTTACCCAGAAACCGGAAATGATTCCTTTATCTACCAATTCTTTAGCATATTTTGTAGCCTCCTCCCTGCTTTCAAATCGGCCTATATATACACGATGCCACAAACCCTTATCTTTGACCTGTTCGTAATCAACAAAAACATCCAAACCTTGATCTTTTAGACGGTTTATTTCCCGTTGCGCATTTTCTGCCTTTTTATGTGAACTAACTTGAATCGTAATTGCCTTAAGGCTTTTGCTGGACGAATGAGTGTCGTTTTCTTCGCAGTTTGCAGGCTCGATAAAGCAAGTCATTACAATTGCTATTGTGAAAATTATTTTTTTCATACGTGCCTTTTTTATAAAGGATTTAGTTGGGGAATGGGAAGGCAGCTATTTTTTCTTCTTATCGTGCCGGTCCAGGGCATTCTCTAACAGTTCCCTGATAGCTGCAGATCGATTTCTCAGGCGCTTTTCATGCCAATAGATGTCAATGCGTTCTTCTAATTCTTCAGTGGCTACGAATATGATTTTAGGTTTTTCGGAAGGCATAGCTTTCTTTATCACAGCATAAACATAAATACAATATTAATGGTTGATATATAATAACAAAAAATATATTATAGGGTATGAACCCTGATAAAAGATAAACCCAAACCATATTGAAATGAAAAAGCAGAATAATCATTTACGCCTGAAGGTATCCATTCCCGTGAGGGGTGGACGGTATCAATATGGACAGGGGAATTTATATCCCGGATAAAAAGATACCATTATTTTCAAATGTGGCTGAGGATTGGCTTGAACAGAAAAAAATGAATGTTAGACCCTCCTGTGCCTCGGATAAAACATCTTGTATATTGTCCTTAACTAACCCCAACCAGACTTGGTGGGCCATTACTGTAGCGAGCATGGAGTTAGCCATTGAAGATTTAGGGTCTGTATTCAAGACAGCCCTCAGCATGTCCTTTGCCTTTTCCAAACTATCCTTGTTCAAATCGTATGCATATTTCCATGTCCTTGCTACGACATCCCATGTACGTAAATTTTGCCTTGAGATCCTCGTCTCATTATCTCCAAAGTTCCTCTGTATCTGGGTATGAGTTGATGCAACAACCATTTGGGTAATCCGATCCTGTAAATCGAAGATATCCTGTAATTTTCCGTCATATTTTTCCGCCCAGATATGCTGTCCATCTATTCCATCGATCAACTGAGCTGTAACACGAATCGAATTTCCTGCCTTACGTACACTTCCTTCAAGTATATATCTAACGCCAAGTTCCTTGCTTATTATTTTCACATCAACGGCTTTTCCCCTGTACGTAAAACTCGAGTTCCTTGCTATTACAAACATCCATGAAGAACGAGAGAGTGCCGTTATGATGTCCTCTGTGATTCCATCACTGAAATACTCTTGTTCAGGATCTCCACTCATGTTGGTAAAGGGCAGAACGGCAATGGAGGGTTTGTCAGGTAACTCCAGTTCCTCCTCAACCAGAGGCTTCGGAGCATCAGCACCCATCAGAACCCTGTACACCCTCACCGGGTCCTCTATATTCTTGACCTGATGTTCTCCAAGGTACTCAGTATCCAGTTCCAGTTTGTTCTTGATCTGATCATACGTACTGCGAGAGATACAAACACCTCCAGCATCGGCAAGGTTTTCTATACGTGCAGCGACATTGACCCCACTGCCGTAGATCCGGTCATCATCCTGTACAACATCTCCGATATTGATGCCGATTCTGAACTCCAGCCGATTGTCCACAACGTATCGGGCATTCTCTTTCTTCAGTTTCTTCTGTATCTCGACAGCACATTCTACAGCATCAACAGCACTGGAGAACTCAGCCAGCAGGTTGTCTCCGGGATTGTCTACGACACGACCGGAATGCAGTTCGATAAGCTTGGACATCAGACTCCGGTATGCCTTCAGCGTCTGGATGGTATGGATTTCATCATCAGACATCAGGAGGCTGTAGCCTTTGACATCGGCACTGAGGATGGCTGTGAGTTTTCTGGTAACCTTTTGTTCGTTGGGCATTGGATCACCTTCAATTGGGTTGTGGGTTGTCAGAAGATGATACGGATAAGATGAGATTTGAGTACGATTACAGCAATATACAGGATGGCTGGGGTTGGGTCAAGAAAGGAATTGCATTGGAAAGAACAGTGACCGGAGGCCATTTCAGACCTCCAGCCAGTTCGGTTGAAACCGATGGACATACCGATCTTTTAATTAGCCAGTCATGGAAGATAGCATTTCATTCACACGGTCTGCTGTAGCGATTGGATGAACTTCAAATATGCAAAATGGTACATATTGCTGTATCGCTTGCATCACTTCTAATTCAGTACCTTCATAGACGGCATAACCATTGGATTCGGCAAGAAAGGCACCCCAATCCTTTAAAACGCCTTTCTCAAAATCCTGTTGCACCATTGTCATCAGCATGCCCCATCCTTCTCCTCTTTCTTTTGGATCAATAGGTATTGTTGCATGATCTACTTCCCAAATCGCCATGTATTTTCCCATGAGTTCACCTCCATCTTTATCCCTTTAATTGGTATTGGAATCTAATCCTCCTGATTGCCAACATCTCTCCCCCAGAAGGAAGTATCGGCTCCAACTGGAGGCACAACATAGGAAACTTCAGGCACCCATTCCTCAGATAGAGTTTCATATCGATCTCGTTGTTGGTTATTGAAATGGAAATGTTGAAATGTGGAGAGTGATCTGTTCAGATTCAGATTGGTTCTGCCATTTCGGGATTATGGCAGGCTGGACACTGCGGTAGGTACGGTATCGATTTTAAAGGTAACAGATCTTGCGTGTTCTGTCAAAGGATGCCAGATCCCCTTCTACAGTAGAGACATATAAGGCTTATTATTGTAACGCTCATCACAGCAACCAATCCTTTGGACATTGAGCATATACAAAGATATGAAAGATATGTCAAGATATCAAGTACATGCGTTAGTGCCACTAAAAGGTGCTTTTATCCTGTAATATCAACGAATAAGGACATTTAACTGAGCATAAACAGTTGACATTACGCAGTATCTTTGCAATGCTATCCCATCCCAACCTGAACCAATATCCACAACCATAGGAGCGTAGATACACATGGCACTAACGAAAGCAGACATCGTTGAAGCAGTCCAAACAGAGATCGGTTTCACCAGACACCAATCCATCGACATCGTAGAGTCACTCCTTGAGACCATTAAGCGAACCCTTGAGAACGGTGAGGATGTCCTTGTCTCTGGGTTCGGCAAGTTCTGTGTGAACCAGAAGCGTGAGCGCAGAGGCAGGAACCCTGCTACAGGTGAGGACATGATGCTGAGGCCAAGGAAGGTTGTGACGTATACGTGTTCTGGCAAGCTGAGGGAGAGGGTTAACGGGGGCTAACATGTGTGGTAGATTTGTTGGGTTTAGTATGCTGGAATCTTTGCAGAAACACTTTCCCATTGGTGTGGCAAATGTTGAAGTTTCGCCCAACTACAACGTTGCCCCAACCCAAGAGGTACTTGCCATCGCCCGTCATGACGAACTGAATCACTTGGAGAAACTGCTCTGGGGGCTTGTCCCTTTTTGGGCAAAGGATACAACCATTGGCAGCCGGATGATCAACGCTCGGTCCGAAACTGCGGCCACCAAGCCAAGTTTCCGCACTGCCTTCAAGAAAAGGAGATGCCTGATCCTTGCCGATGGCTTCTATGAATGGAAAGGTGAGAAAGGACATAAACAACCAATGTTTCTGACATTACCCAATGGTAGCCCATTCGCATTTGCCGGTCTGTGGGAAATTTGGGATGACAAGGGCAAGGAAGCAGCACCCTATCGATCATGCACCATCCTTACCAAAGAAGCCAGTGAATCCGTCAGGCCGATACATCACAGGATGCCGGTTATCCTGAAACCAGAAGCCTTCGACTCTTGGCTCAATCCGGAAAATCAGGACGGCAATTCACTTCAAGAAATCATCCAGAACCAGATCTTTACTGAACTAACCAGTGTTCCCGTATCCAAACGGGTCAATTCTGCAAAGAATAATGGGATAGAAAACATACGGCCGGTATCATCTCCACCAAAGTGAATGGAATATGAAGTCGACATCTGATTTACGGTTATGAGAAGGAGGGTGGTGACGTTTAAATGCAGCGGTAAGCTACGGAAAAAAATCAATGGAAACTGAAAGACGAATGGTCTGCATCTTCGGTGGCGGCATAGCAAACATAAAAAGAAAAAATGGCCGGAAGGTCGTATCTTGTCCAAAATGTAAACGTGAAACCGAGTTGCATACCTATCAAGATATATTTGACAAGTGGATGGGTGATATTCGGAAAGAGGGATAGGGTTAATGGTGGGTAATAAAACCGGTTATTCGTTCGACAGGCAATGACTTTATGAAGATCCATTGGAAAAAGTATGTTAAAATCTTCGCATTATTTTTTATCGTAATTGGTATGTTTTACACATGCGGTTTGCATGTTCCATTTTTCGTTAAAAATATACATAAGCAAATCAAACAAGGACAATCAGTTGATCAAGCGGTCAACATTCTAAATGGATCCGCAATAAGTCCTGATCTTTGCTGCTGGCAAATAATAGAAGCTGAACCGCTATGCTCTGATTCTGAATTCTGTATTTTCCCTACAAATAAAATTATCCTAAATGATACTGGACCTAATTTCCGATTGAATGTTGTTTATATGGGGCCGGGATATATGCACAATGAGTTTCATGTAAATTTTGATAGCAAAGGAATTGTCACTACAGTCACCGACATCAGAAAGTGGGATTAATATCAAGGCTCATTTTTGAAGAATCAGAGAAAACTTCGACATGACCTCCAGATCCAAACAACAACGTTACATCGAATGCCCATTCTGTTTGGGTGTCCTTGAACCCAAGCTCGGCAAAATGAAATGCCCTGAGTGCCATGCCAAGTTCCGATATGACGATAGGATGGAGAGTATTTTTGTTGATACCGATGATTTTAGGTTGCCGGTCTAGGGGACTGTTTGCCCTCAGTGTGGGTTGGTTCAGGGGATGGAGGTTCAGAGATGTATGTATTGCGGCGTCGGGTTGTGTGGTACTGTGCAGTGAAATTTGAAACTGAAAATGAGGAGGAGAGAGAACATGACCTCGGTAAAAGCGAACGGAATACAGATTGAATCCGATACCTTTGGCGACCCTTCATCACCAGCGCTACTTTTGATCATGGGACTGGGAGGCCAGCTTATTTACTGGCAAGATGAGTTCTGTCAACAAATTGCTGATAGCGGATACCATGTCATCAGGTATGACAATAGAGACACAGGGTTGTCTACAAAGTTTGAAGGTTTAAGCACCGAAGAGATTATGGAGAAAATTGGCGCATTGTTCATGGGGCAAGAGGTTTCGGTACCCTATACAATCGAGGACATGGCAGGTGACGCTGTTGGTTTGTTGGACGTACTGAATATCGACAAGGCACACATCTGTGGAATGTCCATGGGTGGATTTATTGCTCAAACGTTTGCGCTGAAAAACCCTTCACGTACGTTGTCTTTGACATCAATTTACAGTACACCGGGAAATAGGAGCCAATATCCTCCAACGCAAGAAGTCAAGGAAGCTATGATGGAACCTATTCCAAGCGAACGTGGTCCTTACATTGACTACATGCTGAAGTTTTTCAAATTGACATTTGGGTCTGGTCTGTCTTTCGATGAAGATTTTTACAAAACATTATCCGAAAAAGCCTATGACCGTTCCCTTTGTTCCGAAGGTACAGGTCGTCAATATCTTGCGATAATGTCTCAGAAAGATCGAACTTCCGAACTGGGCGAACTGAACGTTCCCTCTCTGATCATCCATGGCGATGCAGACCCTCTTGTACCATTAGCCGGTGGCCAAGCAACAGCAGATGCTATTCCGGGTGCAGAACTAATGATCGTAAAGGGGATGGGACACGTTATCCCGAACCTAAATGCTTATTGGTCTGATATCAAAGATGCCATCATAGAGCATGTGGGGAAAGCAGCATGAAAATCGACCTAAACACAAAATCGATCTTAACCATCATTGCAATATGTCTGGTATGGATCAGCATCAGCATGACATCTTCTGCCTTTGCAGATCGTGATGTGGTCGATGTGAACATCGTCAAGGTGTCCGATAAATACATTGGTCCTGCTGTGCCAGTGGTTCAGAAATAGATCAAACTGGTTTTAGATGCTGAGTTCAACATTGAGTATGAACATGGAAGACCATTGAAAAAATCGAGCTTCAGTTCGAGTGAAACCTGTAATGAAGTTTCAAATGATTAAAAACATGACAGTCATACAAACCGTACTTAACCTGTTATTTTCGAAATAACATGCTGTTGTGGGATTAACTCGATGAAAATTGGAAAAGGAGGATGAGATGCGATATAAATGCAACACCAATTTAATGTTTTCACTGATTCTGTGGTCTTGTTTATCCATATTCGTTTCGGGAGCAGTCTGGGCTGATGATGTCACTGATTCCATTGAAGAGGCATTGGAATACTATGAAGAAGGTGATTTTGTTGA
>JAFDAT010000162.1 GCA_019313725.1 Deltaproteobacteria bacterium | reverse complement strand
TCGACGGCAACTGCAACCTGGGCAAGGGTTTCCGGGCCTATTTTGAATTTGTGTCCAATCTGGTGGACAGTTCCCCCGACAGTACCACCTTTGGTGACGGCTTTACTTTTTCCATTATCAGCGGTGTCTACGATACCGTACCAGGGACATACCGAAACACTAAATATGACACCGGAGGACCCCTGGGGGAATACCTGGGGTATGCCGGCCCCGGCTTATCCATTGCGGAAGGTGGGGTTGAAAAAGGCATCAAGCCGCCCAAGATCGCCCTAGAGATCGACACCTTCCCCAACCCGGGTGCCGGCAGCATCTGCAGTTCCAACAGCCGCAACGATGGCCCCCCAGAGGCCAATCACATTGCCCTGGATTACTGGGGGGAGGATACGCCCGGATCCCTGGACGCTGTTGGGGGTAGCTATATGCGTATCGGCTCTGAATCGCCTGCCGATGGCTCTCCAGAAGACTGGAGTTCCACGGTAGGAACCATCAGCTTCTGGTTTAAACGGGACACCACTAATTACGGCGACGGCACTTCCAGCGGTGACAGGCTGTGGGGGCAGGATGCAAATATGGAGACCCGCTTCGACAGCACGGGCACAACGTTTAACCTCGACTGGGGTTCAGGGGGAAACGCTGAGGGCGCCATCGCTGCCGGCAACCCGTTTACTGGAGTTGGCACATGGTATTTCATGGCCATTACATGGGATGATGATACGGAACGATTGCAGGTTTTTTGGGGCGATGAAACCACCCCTACTACACTTCTTTCAGAAAACTTGATCTGGACCGGAGACATGTCACCTTTAGGTGGCTTAATTACTGAAAATCTTTTTATGAACTCCAGTGGGGGGGATGGGTTAAAAAATTATGCGGTGGACGGTAATGGAAGTGATTTGAGATACTACAATGTTGAATTGACCCTTGCTCAATTAGAAAACGTCAGGCTGTTTGGTTCTGAGCCAGGCCTGCAATCAAATTTCCCGCTGCAGAGCGATTTTGCCAATGCCGCTACGTCAACACCCGCTTCCGCAGCCGTTGGCGACACCCAATGGTCCCAGGATACCCCGTCGGGATTTGATTGCGGGACCGGTGCTGCAACTTATGACGACAACCGTCACGGCGCCGGCGGCGGCACAACCCAGCCCATGAATTCATTGAATACCCATCCTGGCAGCGGTGACGACGGCTATTACCAGGTCGTCAAAGCCCCACTCGATGACAACTGGATGGAAGACGGCCTGCTTTACGGGGTCCGCCTGGAGCTGATCCGGCCGAAACTGCCCAATGGCAGTGTTTACGAATACCAGATCAAGGCCTGGACGGTGTGTGTCGACGCCACCTGCTCGGATCTGGATGCCGTCCAGAAAGCCAACTTCAGCGATACCCGCGCCACCTACGATGGTTCCGATCCCCAAATCGAATTGACGCTCAAAAAAGGCAACCCCCTCGAACTGGCCGAGTCCGTTCACCAGGACCTCAAGAGCATCCTCTTCGGCTTCACCCAGGGCACCAGCGGCGCCACCCAGGATATCACCCTCAAAAATATGGACATGCGTTTTATCAAAACCTATCCGGTTTCCGATCTTTCTACATGGTAATAAATTCGCCTGGGGCGAATTTATGCTACGCGGCTTCGCCGCTATTATTATCCTTTCTAAATTCGTTGTCCATTCATGTAGAGCAGGGCTTCAGTCCTGCTTTTCCTTTTGGGTCTTTCATGCATATTGAGAATGTGCTTATTGGGTAGTCAGATAAAAAATTTGGGAGGAACAAATTTTTTGTGTTGCAAATTAGAATTATAAATGCTAATTTGCAACAATGTTGAACCGTAATGCAGAAAATTTAGTCCATGAGTTGGCAAAACAATTTCCCATCGTTCTCATTCTTGGCCCGAGACAGTGCGGCAAAACCACCTTGGCTAAGTATTTTCTTGAAGGAGAATATTTTGATTTTGAGAAACCTTCGGATCAGGAGATTTTTGTAGACAATATTGAATTTGCCTTGAAACGGTTTGGCGCACCTTTGATCCTGGACGAAGCCCAGATTTTACCTGAAATTTTTCCTGTATTACGATCCATCGTTGACTTAAAGAGACAAGAAAATGGCCAATATTTTCTTCTGGGATCGGTCAATCCAGAGCTGGTAAAAAGAATATCCGAAAGCCTCGCCGGAAGGGTTGGAATAATCGAACTGACACCATTTCTTTATTCAGAATTAGCCGCCATAAAGAAAATCGATATTTCTCATTACTGGCTAAAAGGGGGTTATCCCGATGCCGTCAAGGAAAAAGACCCTTTAAAGTGGCAAAGGTGGCAGGAAAACTATGTCAGAACTTTTGTTGAAAGAGATATTCCCCGTTATGGGCTCAAAGCAACCCCGGTCCAGATGCGCAGATTAATGGGTATGATCGCACACCTGCACGGCGGTCTTCTTAATGCATCAGAAATAGGCCGTTCCTTAAGCGCTAATTATCATACCATATCAAATCATTTGGATTT
The DNA here is from genome assembly GCA_019313725.1 of Deltaproteobacteria bacterium. Classification (GTDB taxonomy): domain Bacteria; phylum Desulfobacterota; class Desulfobacteria; order Desulfobacterales; family B30-G6; genus JAJDNW01. Next base: position 4,983 of record JAFDAT010000162.1, on the reverse strand, counting down.
AATTGAAGGTCATTTCCTTATCAGGCGTTTACAGCCTTACCATACCAACGTCAAAAAAAGGTTGATAAAATCGCCCAAGATTTACATCAGAGATACGGGTATGCTGCACTATTTATTAGGCATCTCCTCGGAAAGAAATTTATTGGAATCACCCAAACGTGGAAACAGCTGGGAGGGGTTGATGATAGAACAGCTAATAGCCCATGAAACACTCGCGCGATCCGGAAGCCGGTTTTTTTTCTATCGAACCCAACGGGGTGCCGAGATCGATCTTATTGTAGACCGCGGCAATGAGCGGTTGGGTTATGAATTCAAATGCTCACTATCCGTTGGAAAAAAAGACTGGAAGAACCTGAAAACGGGCCTCGAAGAAGGCATCATCCACAAAGGTACCGTTGTTTACATGGGTGAACGGAATTATCCGGTGGCTGATGATATTGAAGTGGTTAATGCAGAAAATTTACTCATGACCAATGGACCTATGAATAAATGAAGCCTCCCCGCGGCAAGCCGCGGAGTATCATCCTATTGGGCTTTTTAATCCGAGGCAGAACAGTTTGTCGGTCAGGAAATGATTCTATCACAAAATGGGATGGTACACTACTGGTCGAGACATGCGAAAAGCAGTACGGCAGAAGTGGACTTCCTGGCAGTTCAAAAAAATAATATTTTTCCGGTCGAAGTAAAAAGCGGCTCATCCGGCAGGCTAAAAAGCCTCCACCTATGTCTGCATAAATATAAAAACTGCCCGTCCGGTATTGTGTTTTCATCGCGACTCTATGCGGAACTTCCTGAACAGAACATTTATTTTATACCGATATACTTTGCTTTTTCTGCATCAGAAAGCAACGTTAGAATAAGGGTTGAAGTCAGGATAACTGGTAAATTGGACATAGACTGGAACGAATGCTCAAAGAATCGTTTACTTAATTACTTGTTTCAATGTACATTGATTTTTCATATTTATTGACTCCCTTTCTGGATTCCCGCGCAGGCGGGAATCCAGGCCCAGACGCAAGTCCATTCTGTAAATGGTGAAAAAAACACCTTGTAGCTCAATTTATTTGAGGTATAAACATGATGTGATTTGAAAAAATAGGTACTAACATGGCGCTCTATCAGAGCCCTTGAACTCAACAAACCCAACAAACCCAACGGACCCAAAAAACACAATGAACTCAACAAACTCAACAAACTCAATGAACCCAAAAAACGCAACAAACTCAACAAACCCATTGCCCATCGATGAATTGCTTAAAAATGCCATAGAAGACGGCAGCAAATCCCTGAACGAGTACCACGCCAAACGCCTTCTGGGCGCATATGGTATCCCGGTGCCGGCGGAAACCGTCGCCCATACACCTCAAGAGGCCGTCGGCGCTGCCGTTCAAATGGGTTACCCGGTGGTCGTCAAAGGCCTGGGCAGTCAATTGCTGCACAAAACTGAAAAAGGACTGGTTCACCTGAAATTAAAAAACGACGCTGAAGTTGAGGAAGCCGCCCGGAAGATAGCCGAGGATGCCGGCACAGCTCTGGAAGGACTCCTGGTGCAGCCCTTTGTGGAAGGCAAAAGGGAATGGGTGGCCGGCATGTTCCGGGATCCGCAGTTCGGTCCCGTGATCATGTTCGGTGCCGGCGGTATTTTTACCGAAGCGCTGTCGGATGTCGCTTTTCGGCTGGCGCCCCTTTCGTCAAATGATGTCGAAGCGATGCTGGATGACATCAAGGTCCAGCCGCTGTTAGATGATTTCCGAGGTGAACATAAAGTTGACCGGAAGCTTCTGATGCAAACCCTGACAGGTTTGTCCCGGTTGGCCGGGGAGCATCCTCAGATTGCAGAAATCGACATCAATCCGCTTGTCACCCGGTCCGATGGCAGCGTTGTTGCGGTGGACGCACTGGTCGTGCTGGGCAGCGCGGCTATATCGGCACCGCCTGTCCCCCAGGTGGGTCCGGAACTGATCCGGCCGATTTTCTATCCCAGGTCCATCGCCTTTGTGGGCGCTTCCGCCCAATTGGGAAAATGGGGCCACATCCTGGTGGCCAACACCATCAGCAGCGGCTACCAGGGTGATATTTACCTGGTCAACCCTAAAGGCGGAAAAATAGCCGGACGGGATGTCTACACCTCGGTAACGGATATCAAAGGTGAGGTCGACCTGGCGGTTGTCACCATCCCGGCTGCCGGCGTCATCTCCCTCATTCCGGAACTGCAAGCCAAAGGAATCACCAGCGTCCTGCTGATCACTTCCGGTTTTGGCGAAACCAACAAAGAAGGCAAACAGCTTGAAAAGGAGCTCGTCCTGGCTGCCCGCAAGGCCGGCATCCAGATTCTGGGCCCTAACACCATGGGTATTTGCAACCCGCATGTTCAATTGAACTGTACCAGTCTACCGGTAAAACCAAGGCCCGGATCGACCACCCTGGTCTCGCAATCCGGAAACATGGGAACGCAGTTTCTGGCATTTGCCGAACAGCAGGGTATCGGCATCCGGGGTTTTTGCGGTTCCGGCAACGAAGCCATGACCACTATTGAGGATCTTCTGGAGACCCTGGAAAACGACCCCGTTACCCGTGCGGTCATGCTGTACATCGAAAGCGTCAAGGATGGCCGCCGGTTTTTCGAAAGTGCCCGCCGCGTTGGCCGGCAAAAGCCGATTGTGCTCATGAAGGGTGGCCAAAGCGAAGCCGGCACAAAGGCCGCCTCCAGCCATACGGGCGCCTTGAGCACAGACAGCCGGATTTTCAATGCGGTCTGCCGCCAGGCCGGTATTGTCAAGGTGGAACACTCCATGGACCTGCTGGATCTTGCCGCCGGGTTCTCCTCCCTGCCCCTGCCCCAAGGCAAACGCACGGCCATCATGACCCTGGGCGGTGGATGGGGTGTGGTTACCGCCGATCTCTGCAATGCCAATGGCCTCGAAGTGCCGGACCTGTCACCGGACATCATCCAGCAGATTGATCAGTGGCTGCCGCCCTACTGGAGCCGCTCAAACCCCATAGACCTGGTGGGCGAGCACGACAATGCCTTGCCGGTCAACATCATTGAATCTCTTTTGCAATGGGATGGATGTGATGCCGTAATCAATCTGGGCATCATGGGGCGTAAACACCTTGTGAGTCAGTATTTTAACGCTGTGATGGTCGCCGACCCGGATTATGATCCCGAATTCCTGAATGCTGTTAAAAAGGATCTGGTTGACTTCGAAAAAAGCTATGTGGAACAGATCGTCAGCCTGATGGAAAAATACCAGAAGCCTGTTCTAGGCGTATCGCTGTTGACAGACGAGAAGGATCGTACCATATACATGGCGGAAAAGAGCGATTACAAAGGTGTATTTTACACCACTCCGGAAAGAGCGGTTAAAACGCTCTCCAAGATGTATGAATATTATAAATTTACTTGCTCACTGTAAGCATATCCAGGAAATATCATGAAGAGCGCAGTTTATCGAAAGCTGGATTTTGAAATCGGCCATCTGGTCAAGAGCCCCTGTAACGGGTGCCGTCGTCGGGACAACCTTCCCGGGTGCGCCCGATCCTGCGGCATTCTTCGGCGTATACAGGTTGTCCTGTCCGAAACGATTTCCTGCACCCGACATTTCTCGACCCTGGAAGCATCGGCCCTCTCGCTCGAGGGGTGGCGGAAATAAAAACCGGGTCCTTGGGCCAGTTCAGAGCCCTAAGTATGAACAATACTCCATCTCAATAACTCCGAGTGATTGTCTTAGTATGAAAAATGAAAAATTATCATCATCCGTATACGATATCGTGAAAAACGATAAGGATGAACTGGTGGTCCTTTTCAAAAGCAACATCGATAGTAACACGACGTCATCCCTTTACCGATCACTCTTTCCCTTCATCACCAGACAACGTCCCCCGTTATTGACCATAGACCTTGCCAACGTGGCCTATCTGGACGATTATAGCAAACTCGCCATACTGGATCTTGAATCTTCGGTGAATGCATGGGGCGGTCGGTTTCAAATGCTGAATGCCTCCGGTCCCGTCCGAAACGCCTTCGAACTGGCCGCCTACTCACGCGACGTTGAATGCAACATTTTCGAAAGCAGTAAGATTCCCAATATTTTTGTACGCTTCGGTGATGCAGCCATTCGTGAACTGTACAACATCCGCTACATGACCTCATTTCTCGGCTCTGTTGTACTGGGACTCCTGCATGTCTTGTTTCACCCCGGATCACTGCGGGGGGACGACACCATCACCCACATGAAGAAAACCGGCGTTGATGCAGTTCCCATCGTGGGCCTGATCAGTTTTCTTTTAGGGCTCATCATGGCCTTCACGTCCTCGATACAGCTCAGACAATTCGGGGCCAATATTTATGTGGCTTCCCTGGTCGCCCTGGCCATGGTATCCGAATTGGGCCCGATCATGACGGCCATTGTCGTAGCAGGCAGAACCGGTTCTTCCTATGCTGCGGAAATCGGCACCATGCAGATCTCTGAAGAGATCGACGCCCTCTATACCATGGGATTCAATCCGACGATCTTTCTTGCCGTACCCAGGGTTATTGCGGCTGTTATTGTCATTCCCCTGCTTACCCTTTTCGCGGATTTTTTTGCCGTTACCGGCGGAATGGTGGTCGGGGTGTTCATGCTTGATCTTACGCCGGGCGCATATATCACGCAAACGCTTGAAACCCTGGATCTTTTTGAAGTTTCGTGGGGCATGATGAAGAGTGTTTTTTTTGCCGTGATTATCGCCTGGATCGGGTGTTTGCGGGGCTTCCAGGTAAGGGGCGGTGCTGCGTCGGTCGGCAATGCGGCTACCTCCGCAGTTGTCAGCAGTATTTTTCTGATTATCCTGTTCGACTCGATATTTGCGGTTATTCGTTCCTACTGGTAGTAAAATCGTTTGGGGCGATTTTACGGTATGCGGCTTCGCCGCTATGATAAAACTTATGACACACAATAAAATCATTCAGGTAAAAAACCTGGTAGCGCGATACGGCGATGA
>JAFDAT010000161.1 GCA_019313725.1 Deltaproteobacteria bacterium | reverse complement strand
ATTGGCTTTGTTCTACCAAATGCCCACTTAAAACGTAAATCCTATATACGTAAAACGATTACTTGTCTTCAAGCAGATTTACATCGAGCCCGAGGCTCTGCAGTTCCTTGGTCAGGACCTTAAATGACTCGGGTATCCCCGGCTCCAGAACGTTCTGCCCCTTGACGATCTTTTCGTACATGCGCGTTCTTCCGGCCATGTCGTCCGACTTGACCGTCAAAAATTCCTGCAGTGCATGTGCGGCCCCGTATGCTTCCATGGCCCACACTTCCATTTCACCCAGACGCTGCCCGCCGAACTGAGCTTTGCCGCCGAGGGGCTGCTGGGTTACCAGCGAATACGGACCGATGGAACGCGCGTGAATCTTGTCATCCACCAGGTGATGCAGTTTGAGCATGTACATCGTACCCACGGTGATCATCTCTTTAAAAGCCTCGCCCGTGTGGCCGTCGTACAGGGTCGTCTGAGCGGTTGCCGAAAGGCCCGCTTCCGTAAGCAGGGCTTTGATTTCATCTTCCTTGGCACCGTCGAACACCGGCGTGGCCATGTGAACACCGTCACGGTAATAGTCGGCGAACTCGAGCAGCTCGTCCTCGTTCAGGCCCTCGATGGTCTGAATGTCGGCATCGTTTTGAAAAATGCGTTTCATCTTGTCGCGGATCTTGTCCAGCTTGTCTTCTGCCAGCATACGGTTCAGCTGGTCGCCCAGGCCTTTGGCCGCGCGTCCCAGGTGAATTTCCAGAATCTGTCCCACGTTCATACGGGAGGGAACGCCCAGCGGGTTCAGGACCATATCCACCGGATTTCCATCTTCGAAGTAAGGCATGTCCTCCACGGGAAGTATCCGGGACACAACCCCCTTGTTGCCGTGCCGGCCGGCCATCTTGTCCCCCACGGACAGTTTACGTTTCATGGCCACGTACACCTTGACCATCTTGATAACCCCGGGGGGCAGCTCATCGCCTTTTTCATAGCGGGTGATGTGATGTTCGAAATCGGCGCGAACCCGATCGCACTCGTTGCGGAAAAGCTCGAGCAGATCGTGTACCTTTTCCATGGTGGCGTCGTCGTCCAGAAGCATACTCTCAATCTGGGCCACGGGTACTGTGTTCAGCATGGCTTTGTCGATTTTCTTGCCCTTCGGAATCAGGACTTTCTTGTTCTTTTTCAACGGTGCCGAAAGTTTCTGACCCACAAGAACCGCTTCGAGGCGCTCACAGATCAATTTCTTCATCGCGGCAAGCTTGTCTTCACGATCTTTTTCAAGCGAGGCTATCTCCCGGCTCTCGATTTTCTGGGTACGCTCATCCTTGTCCGTCCCGCGCCGCGAAAAAACCTTGGCGTCGATAACGGTACCGTCCACCCCGGGGGGAACCCGAAGGGAGGTGTCCTTGACATCCCCAGCCTTCTCGCCGAATATGGCGCGTAAAAGTTTCTCTTCGGGAGAAAGCTGTGTTTCCCCTTTGGGGGTAATTTTACCCACCAGAATATCACCCTGGGTCACTTCGGCACCAAGCCGGATAATTCCGCTGTCGTCGAGGTTTTTCAAAGCCTCCTCCCCGACATTGGGGATGTCGCGCGTGATCTCCTCTTTGCCGAGTTTCGTGTCCCTGGACACGACTTCGAACTCTTCGATATGCACGGAAGTGTATGTGCCGTCCCTGACCAGCCGCTCGCTCACCAGAATCGAGTCCTCAAAGTTGTATCCGCCCCAGGGCATGAAGGCCACGGTCACGTTTTTCCCCAGCGCAAGCTCGCCCTTGTCGGTTGCCGGGCCATCGGCGATGATATCCCCGGCCTTGACCTGCTGCCCTTTCTTGACGATAGGGCGATGGTTGAAACAGGTGTTCTGATTGGACCGGATGAACTTAGACAGGTTGTAGATGGTGACCGGACTGCTAAACTCACCGTCGGGCTGTTCGTGGCTCAGGACAATGCGCGATGCATCGACATCCACCACCACGCCGTCCCGGTTGGCCACGACGGTAACCCCGGAATCCTTGGCGACAACACCTTCAATGCCCGTACCCACCAGGGGGGCATCGCTGGTAATCAGGGGAACCGCCTGCCGCTGCATGTTGGAACCCATCAGCGCACGGTTGGCGTCGTCGTTTTCCAGGAACGGGATCAGTGAGGCGCTCACGCTCACCAGCTGGTTCGGAGAAACGTCCATCAACTCGATTTTATCCCGTTCGACCATCATGAATTCGCCCTCGACACGCGACGTTACCAGCTGATTGACATATTCCCCTTTCTCGTCAATGGGTGCATTTGCCTGGGCAATGGGATGCTCTTTTTCTTCAAAAGCACTCAGAAATTTGACTTCCTTTGAAACCGTGGCATTTTCCACGACCCTGTAGGGTGTTTCGATAAAGCCGTAATCATTTACCCGGGCGTATGTGCTCAGCGAAACGATGAGTCCGATATTCGGACCTTCGGGCGTTTCAATGGGGCATATTCGGCCGTAGTGAGACGGGTGTACGTCCCGCACCTCAAAACCGGCCCGTTCACGGGTAAGGCCGCCGGGCCCGAGTGCACTCAACCTTCTTTTATGGGTCGTTTCCGACAACGGATTGGTCTGATCCATGAACTGGCTGAGTTGGCTGGTACCGAAAAATTCTTTGACCACGGCGGAAACCGGCTTCGGGTTGACCAGGTCGTGCGGCATCAGGGCGTCGACTTCCTGCAGGCTCATGCGTTCTTTAATAGCGCGCTCCATGCGGACCAGGCCGATACGGTACTGGTTTTCGAGGAGTTCACCCACCGCCCGGACGCGCCGGTTGCCAAGATGGTCGATATCATCCACAACCCCCTGGGTGTCCCGGAGCCGCAGAAGTGTTTTGACCGTTAGAAGAATATCTTCCCTTCTCAAGGTTCTGAGTTGAACCGGCGTATCAATGCCCAGGCGCAGGTTCAGCTTCAACCGCCCCACGCTGGAAAGATCGTAGTAGGCCGATTTGAAAAAAAGGTGATCCACAAAATCCTGGGCCACTTCCGGAGTGGCTGGATTGCCGGGTCTGAGACGCCGGTAGATCTCCACCAGTGCATCTTCCTTTTTTTCAACCTTGTCCAGCAGGATCGTTTTGTGGATGGAATCACTGCTGACCACACCGTCGATGTGCAGCACGTCGAACGCCTTGATACCCGCATCGACAATTCTTTCTAAAATTTCGACATCAATGATACCGTTGGCCGGGACAATGACTTCTCCGCTGCCGGGGTCCACCAGTGTGCGTGCGGAAACCCTCTCATCGAGTTCTTCTTCGGAGACAGGGATCATGTCGAGACCGCTCTGGCTCAACTGCTTCAAGGAACGCTTGGTAAAAACACGGCCCTTTTTTACGACGACTTCGCCCGTGTCAGGATCTTTGATGTCCTGGTCGGCCTTCTGTCCCTTCAATAGTTCAGGGGCAAATGCTTTAAATATCTTCTTTTTGCGGATGACGATTCGGTCCATCCGGTAAAAATAGTTCAGAATATCCTCGGTGGAAAAACCGAAAGATTTGAACAGAATCGTAATCGGGAATTTCCGGCGACGATCGATGCGGATATGGACGATATCTTTCGGGTCGATCTCCATGTCGATCCATGATCCCCGAACCGGAATAACCCTGGCACTGTAGATAATTTTACCACTGGAATGGGACTTGCCTTTGTCGTGGTCGAAAAACACACCCGAAGATCTGTGGAGCTGGCTGACAACGACACGCTCGGTTCCGTTGATGATAAAAGTACCCTTTGCCGTCATCAGCGGAATGGTTCCGAAATATATTTCCTGCTCTTTGATATCGCGTATGTTGGATACACCCGTGTCTTTGTCAATTTCGTAAACCACAAGGCGCACCGTAATGCGAACTGGAAGTTCGTATGTCATCCCGCGCTGGACACACTCATCTTCACTGTGCTTGATCTCGGCAAACCGATAAGAGACGAACTCGAGGGACGCACTCCCGGTAAAGTCTTTTATGGGGAATACGGACTTGAACACGGCCTGCAGGCCGATGTCCCGCCGATTTTCGGGCTCGACACCCATCTGCAAAAATCGGGTAAAGGATTCCCGCTGCATACCGATCAGATCCGGTATTTCGACGATCTTGCGGATTTTTCCAAAATTTTTCCTGATACGCTTTACAGCCGAAGGTCTTTCCGACATGGCATCTCCAAATTGATTGTGGGGGCGTCCCCCCAGCAGTTGATGTGCTGAACTGATTATATCAGAGCCGATTGCGCTCTATTGTATACATTGAAGGCCTTATGTGTTGAAAACCAATTGAAGGTGAAACTGGAACCATTTAATAAACAAAGATAAAATCCTTGGGTTTCACTCCCTTTTTAAGCCACCGGCTTAGCACCATTGAAGGCTTTGATTACAATGCAATCCCCACCGGATCGGTAGAACCTTTTCAATTCTCACCGGCGGAGCCGGTGGCTTAAAAAGGGAGTTATGCCCGTTGAGCCGGCCGGCTTGCAGTACGCAATAATCGGACCCGGCTCAACAGGTTTACACGGATTGTTTGATGGGAGCTTTACTTCAATTCAACCTGCGCCCCGGCTTCTTCGAGCTGAGCGATTATCTTGTCGGCTTCCTCTTTTGGGATGCCCTCTTTAACCGCTTTAGGCGCATCGTCGACAAGTGCTTTCGCGTCTTTCAGGCCAAGGCCGGTGATGGATCTGACTTCCTTGATGACCGCGATTTTTTTGTCACCCGCGGCTGTCAGCACGACGTCGAACTCGGTCTGCTCTTCAGCTGCAGCACCGGCACCTGCATCACCCGGTCCTGCCGCCATCATGGCAACCGGGGCTGCCGCTGAAACACCAAATTTTTCCTCCATCTCTTTGACAAGTTCAGAGAGATCGAGCACGGACATTTTCGCTATAAATTCAATGACATCTTCTTTCGTAATTTCGGCCATTTTTTTCTTTCCTCCAGTACTGATAAATTATTGTTTTTTTAAATTAAAATGCTGATTATGCAGCTTCTTTCTGGTCTTTGACTGCCGTCAGGACGTTCAAGAGCCTGCCGATATTGTCGCTCAGCGCTCTGGCAAAAGCCGTGGGAACACCGTTCATGGTGGAAAGTACCATCCCCAGCAGGACTTCACGCGATGGCAGATCAGAGAGGGCTTTAATGGCACTCAAATCCAGCACCTTGTCTCCCATCACGCCAGCCTTGATTTCCAGCGCCTTGAACTCGCCGGCAAACTCTGTCAGCACCTTTGCAGGCGAGACAGGGTCGTCATAGCTGATGGCGACCGCGCTGGGCCCTTTGAAGTGCTCTTTGATCAGCGCAACACCGGTATCTTCTGCAGCCCTGATAAGCAGGGAGTTCTTTACCACCTTGAATTCGACATCGGCTTCGCGCAATTTTCGGCGCAATGCATTGATGTTCGTCACGTTAAGACCTTTATAGTCGGTTACGATGATGACTTTTGACTTTTTGAACCGTTCCTTGAGGTCCTGGGCAATTCTCTTTTTATCTTCTATTTTCAAGCTGACTAACACCTCCTTCCTTGATGTTTGAAAAAAACCGGAGGAGACAAATTATTGCCGATTCAAAAATTGCAGATCGATTCCTTACGCCCTTTTTGAATCATTGTTCAATAAACTATCTCGGCAGGCAGGCGTTGCCTTTTAGGCGCCTTCTGACGCACCCGCGGTCTTCGACAGGTTTTTTTTCGTTATTGCTTCTTATTATACGCTGTTAAGCCGTGGAACCGAAACAGACGTTCTGCTTATTTAACCAGATCTTTTATAGAGGATGTATCGATTCTGATTCCTGGCCCCATGGTCGTTGAAATAGCCAATGTTTTCAGGTAAATCCCCTTGCTGGACGTCGGTTTTAAACGCATGATGGTCTCTAAGAAGGCGGTTAAATTCTGCACTAGTTTCTCTGCGCCAAAGGATACCTTGCCCATGGGCGCATGCACGATGCCCGCTTTTTCAACCCGAAAGTCGATCTTGCCGGCCTTGAGCTCGTTGACAGCTCTGGCTACGTCAAAAGTAACCGTACCGGTTTTTGCGTTGGGCATCAGGCCCCGGGGCCCCAGCAGTCTTCCAATTTTGCCGACGGTTCCCATGATGTCCGGTGTCGCCACGGCCTTGTCGAAACCGAACCAGCCACCCTTGATCTTCGCGATCAATTCGTCATTGCCGACAAAATCCGCACCGGCTTCCTGGGCTTCCGATTCTTTTTCGCCTTTTGCAAATACGAGAACCTTGACTTCTTTCCCGATTCCATTCGGCAAAACCACCGTTCCACGAACCATTTGATCGGCGTGCCTGGGATCGACACCGAGACGAACCGCGACATCCACGGTTTCATCGAACTTGGTGTAAGATGAATCGATCGCCACCTGCACGGCATCACTAACACTCTTTCTTTCCTGGCCTAGATTCTTTGTAGCCTCTAGGTATTTTTTACCCCGCTTCGGCATTTTAGTTATTCACTCCCTTTTACAATTTATTATTCGACGTCTATCCCCATGCTTCTTGCAGTGCCGCTGATAATATTGCAGGCTGCATCCAGATCGTTGGCATTCAAATCAACCATTTTCAGTTTGGCTATCTCCTCCACCTGGGCACGCGTAACTTTTCCCACACGGTCGCGTTTGGGGTCGCCGGCCCCTTTGGCTACCTTAGCCGCTTTTTTCAGCAGAATGGAAGCCGGAGGCGTTTTGGTGATAAATTGGAAGGTTCTGTCCTGAAAGACGGTGATAACAACCGGTATGATCATCCCATCGTCATTGGCTGTCCTGGCGTTGAACGCCTTGCAGAAGTCCATTATATTGACGCCATGCTGTCCCAAAGCCGGTCCGATGGGCGGGGACGGGTTGGCCTTTCCGGCTTCAACCTGAAGTTTAATCTGAGCTATTACCTTTTTAGCCATTTTTTCTCACTCCTACCTGAAATTAGGTCCTATATTTTTTGAACTTGTACAAATTCCAGTTCCACAGGTGTCGAACGCCCGAAGATACTGACAAACACTTTAATTTTGCCTTTTTCCGGATTTACGTCTTCAACCGTACCGTTGAAATTGGTAAACGGTCCGTCAATCACGCGAATTTCGTCACCCGCCTCAAAATAGTATTTCGGTTGAGGCTTCTCCTTGCCGGCTTCCATGCGGCTGATAATCTGTTCAGCCTCTTCATCCGAAATGGGCGCCGGCTTTTCCCTGCCACCCAAAAAACCACTGACCTTGGACGTATCATTGACAATGTGCCAGGTTTCGTCATCCAGAAACATTTTGATCAGAATATATCCCGGGTAGAACTTGCGGGACGAAGTCTTGCGTTTACCCTTGACCAGTTCAACAATTTCCTCGGTCGGCACCAGCACCTCCCCGAATTTATCCGGATGCGGAGAAGTTGCGACCCTCTCCTCCAGCGCTAATTTAACCTTATTTTCGAACCCTGAATAAACATGGACGATCTACCATTTGTGAACCACTTTTTTCTCCTTGGTCTACTGAAGAATTGCCCGGACCAAA
>JAFDAT010000543.1 GCA_019313725.1 Deltaproteobacteria bacterium | reverse complement strand
GGAACATGCCATCGCCAACTACAGGGGCGTAGAGATCAAAGAAAAGGAAGGCGAAATCGTATGCGAGTGTTTTGGTATTACCAACCTTGAAATCGAGCGGGCGGTGAAAGAGAGCGGCCTGACCACGGTCGAAGATGTTACCGACTACGTCAAGGCGGGCGGTGGTTGCGGGAACTGTCACGACCGAATAGAGGAAATCATAAAAGCGGTCAGCAGTCAGTCCATCACCGAACGTCAGAAATTGGAAAACCTGACCAACATTCAGAAAATAAGGCTGATCGAAGAAACTCTCGATCGCGAGGTTAAACCGGCCCTCAACAAAGATGGGGGCGATATCGAGCTGGTTGATTTCAATAATGGAATCGTTTACGTCAAGCTTCACGGCACCTGTTCCAACTGCGCCTCCTCACAACTGACATTGAAAAATTATGTGGAAACAAAAATCAAGGACCTTGTATCCCCCGAACTGGTTGTGGAAGAGGTGGCCCAATGAAAACGATATATGTAGACAACAACGCAACAACCCGGGTGGATGCCGAAGTTCTCGAGGAGATGCTGCCTTATTTCAGGGAAAATTACGGCAACCCGTCCAGTATGCACACCTTTGGCGGAAACGTGGCCGCGAAAATCTCACGGGCACGCGAACGCGTGGCTGCCCTGATCAACGCGGAACCCGAAGAAATCGTTTTCACCAGCTGCGGCACGGAAAGTGACTCCACGTCCATCTGGGCCACCATCGAAGCCTTTCCCGAAAAGAAGCACATCATCACGTCCCGGGTGGAACATCCGGCCATCAAAAACCTGTTCGAGCATCTATCGAAAAAAGGCTACCAGGTGTCCTTCGTGCCCGTGGACAAAAAAGGGAATCTGAATCTTGATTACCTGTACGAGCACCTGACCAAGGAAACTGCCATTGTCAGCATCATGTGGGCCAACAATGAAACCGGGGTAACCTACCCCGTGGATGAAATTGCCGCCGCTGTCAGGGAAAAAGGAGTTGTATTTCACACAGACGCCGTTCAAGCCATGGGTAAACTCGAAGTGGATGTAAAAAATACCGCTGTAGACCTGCTCTCACTTTCCGGCCACAAGATCCACGCACCCAAAGGCGTGGGGGCACTCTACCTCAAAAAGGGAACCAAATTCTCGCCGTTTCTCATTGGCGGCCACCAGGAACATGGGCGCAGGGGCGGGACCGAAAATGTTGCCGCTATTGTCGGGCTGGGCAAAGCCGCGGAGCTGGCAAAAAAACGTTTGGAAGCCTCCGCCCTCAAAACGGCCGCATTGAGAGACAAGCTGGAAAAAAATCTTCTGGAACGCATACCCAACAGTATGATCAACGGTGACACGGAACACCGCCTGCCCAACACCACGAACATCAGTTATGAATATGTGGAAGGCGAAGCCATCCTCCTGATGATGAATGAATTCGGCATATGTGCTTCATCCGGTTCGGCATGTACTTCCGGGTCTCTGGAGCCTTCGCATGTACTGAGGGCCATGGGGGTGCCCTTTACCGCGGCCCACGGTTCGATTCGCTACAGTTTGAGCGACGACAACACCGAAGAAGAAATCGACTTTATCATCGAGCACACGCCACCCATCATCAAGCGGTTGCGTGATCTTTCACCATTTTGGAGTCAACGCAAAGCCTCATAAATTTTCATGATCGAGTGCACATACAACTAACGTTGCAACTATGGGGTGGAGTCAGCCATGACCACAGAAGAACATCAAGCTTATAATGCCACATGCAAAACCGATGTCGCCACACTCACCCAGTACCGGCGGAAGCTTCCCGGGATCGTTGAGAAGATCATCGACAACTGTGATGAGGATACCTGCTACACCCATATCGACTATGAACCCATCCCTTCCAGGGCTGCCGTCATTGATATCATCGAGCGCTTGAAAGGAATTCTTTTCCCGGGGTATTTCACCAGCGAAAAACTCGATCCCATCAACATGGGTTACACCATGGGGCAGTCGGTCTCCGTACTTTTCGACACACTGTCCGAACAGATCTGCCTCAGCATCCGGCACGATTGTTTCCGTTACGATCACGAGTG
>JAFDAT010000160.1 GCA_019313725.1 Deltaproteobacteria bacterium | reverse complement strand
CAGTACGTTGGCCTGATTGACCGTTGTGCGGGTGACCTGTTCCCATGAATCGTTGTCCGCCAGAAATAGGCAGTAGTTTTCTCCGGCCCATCCCTTGCTGCCGTAAGTCCAGTCCGCACCGACGAGATGCAGGATTTTCCAGAGCGGAATCAGTTCATCCGGTTCGGTGACCGGTTCTCTGGAGTTCTGATTTAAAAAGAACTCGGCGCCCTGCTTGTCGATGGGTGCCTGCATGTCCTTGAATTCAGGCTGTGATTCCTGATACTCCTCCAGCACATCTTCGACAACAAATTGAAAATCCTCAGGTGTTGCCCCCATGGCGCTGGTGCTGTCGTTGCGCAGGGCCATGTCGCAGGAACCCAGAATCCCCTTGGGACGTTCTTCCCTGGGCGTGAGTCCGCGGGCATTGTAGACGAGCTGCGGGATGTCGATCTTCATGGGGCAGACGTAGACGCAGCGCTGGCACATGGTGCACATCCACGGCCATTGCGATTTTTTTATCTCATCATCCATCCCGAGAGCCGCCATGCGCAGAAATTTCCGGGGGTCCATGCCGCCGAGGCCGGTTGCCGGACAACCCGACGCACAGGCACCGCAGGTCAGACAAAGATTCAGGTTGCCCCCTTCGGGGAGAAGCGCCTTTACTTTGTCGATAAAAATGCTTTCCTTTTTTCTTCCAAGTTTGATTGCTTCTTCAGCCATAATATTCTCCAGAATTAAGCGTTTATCCTATTTTTCAAAGGATTGGGGCCCATATTTTTTATATGCGCCGTCATCTCTCTTGCATAGGCTGCAAATGTGGGGCCCTCACCAGAAGATAGATTATACATTCTAACACGGTCGGATTCAAGTCCGACTTCCTCTAATAGCATTCGTACATGTTCCACCCGTTCCCTGGCTCTGAAGTTGCCATCATTGTAATGACATGTGCCCTCAAGACAGCCAACCACGTAAACACCGTCGGCACCTTTTTGTATGGCCCGGAGCAAGTGCAGCACATCAATTTTTCCACTGCAGGGGATAATAATGATATTAATATTCGGTGGATAGTCGAGTCGCATGGAACCTGCCAGGTCCGCAGCCGAATATCCTCAGTAATTACAACAAAACGCGATAATCTTCGGTTCAAAATCTGTCATTACATTCCTCCTGCCAGCAGGGCATCAATTTTACATATTATCTGCTCATCTTCGTAGAACCGGAGCTGTATGGCTTGTCTGGGGCATACACCGGCACAAACCCCACACCCATGGCACATGGCTTCGTCAATTTCGATAACGCCTTTCTCTATGTTGAAAACCGGGACATCAAAAGGACACGAACGCGCACAGGTCAGACATTTAACACAATGTTCCGTATCTACCTTGGCCGTAATGGCCGACAACTTGATTTCATCATTAGCCAAAAAGGTCGTAGCCCTGGATGCGGCAGCCTGGGCCTGGGCGATGGTTTCCGTTATCAGCTTCGGACCGTGGGCTGTTCCGCACAAGAAAATACCCTCACTACCCATGTCGACGGGCCTGAGTTTGACATGGGCTTCGAGGAAAAAGCCGCCTGGATCTCGGTTCAACTTCATGATCCTGCTCAGGTCCTCGGTTTCCGACGCTGCGACACCGGCGCTCAATGCCAGCAGATCACACCGGATTTCCAGATTCTGCTGTAATACATGATCTTTGATTGTCACCAGAATGCCTTCTGAGGATGGTGTAACCTCGGGGGGATGGTCCTTGTCAAATCGAATGAAGATCACGCCTTTTTTCCGGGCTTCAGTGTAGAAGTCCTCCAACAGCCCGTAGGTTCGTATATCCCGATAGAGCACAAAAACTTCGGTATCCGGGTTTTCCCGTTTGATAGTCAAAGCATTTTTAACGGCGCTCTGGCAGCAGATCCGGGAACAGTTTTCGTTCTCCTCATTGCGTGAACCGACACATTGGATCATCACGACACTCGATAGATCCGACACCCCCTTTTTTTCAAGACGGTCAGCCAGTTCCACCTGTGTGAGAACCCGCTCGTCATGACCATAGAGAAATTCTTTGGGCCGGTATTCCTCGCCCCCGGTGGCGACAATGATGACGCCGTGTTCGATGGACCGGATTTCATTGTTCAATCCTGTGATCGTATCTGTAATGAAGTTGCCCTGAAATCCCTCGAACCCGACGATACGAGTGTCCGTGAGCATCTCAATTTTATCCTCAGAACCGACATCTTGGATTAATCCTTTGATGTAAGCACGAATATCGGACCCTTCGATGGTGTGGTGGAGCTTGCGGGCCATGCCTCCAAGTTCGGTTGTTTTTTCGACAATGATGGAAGGGAATCCCTGCTTGGCAAGGTCAAGGGCGACGTTCATGCCGGCAATCCCACCGCCGATGATGAGCGCCTTTTTGCTTACCGGGATGACCTTTTCTTCCAGAGGCGTCAAAATAGCAGCACGGGCTACCGCCGCCCGGACCAGGTCTTTTGCTTTTTTCGTGGCCATATCAGGGTTGTTGGCATGAACCCATGAATCCTGGTTGCGTATATTGGCCATTTCAAAAAGATATTTATTCAGCCCGCAGGATTCCAGCGTTTCCATGAACATGGGCGCATGGGTTTTGGGACTGCAGGAGGCCACCACCACACGATTTAATTTTTCCTCCTCAATCTTCTCCTTGATTTTTTCCTGGGTGTCCTGGCTGCAGGTAAAAAGGTTTTCATCGGAGAAAACAACATTGGGAAGTCCGGCAGCATATTCTCTGACCGCCGGCACGTCCACTACACCGGCGATATTAATACCGCAGTCGCAGACAAATACGCCAATACGTGCTTCCTCACCGCTGACATCTATCTCAGCCGGCATTTCAATGGATCTTGCATCAAGGCCGCGGGCTTCGGCGACATCCTTGCCTGCGGCGCTGGCTGCAGCGCTGGCTTCTGTTATCGATGCGGGGATATCTTTGGGACCTTGAAGGATGCCACAGGTATAAATCCCCGGTCGGGAAGTGACGACCGGCGCAAATGGGTCGGTGTCGATAAAATTATACTTGTTCAGATCGATTTTAAGGCGCTGGGTCAGTTCGACGGTGGAAGCCGAGGCCTGAAGACCGACGGACAGGACCACCATATCAAACCTTTCTTCTACATGATTTCCGCTTTCATCGGCGAAGCCGAGAAGAAGATCACCGGTTTCGGGATCATTTTTGATGGTGTGAATACGCGCCTTGATAAAGCGGACACCTTCCCGATCTCTTGCCCGGTTATAGTATTTTTCATAATCCTTGCCAAAGGAACGTATGTCCATGTAGAAAACGGCACAATCAAGCTCACCGCCGGCATGCTCCTTGGCAATCATTGCATCCTTGATGGCATACATGCAACAGACCGAGGAGCAGTATCCGTTACCGCATTTGTTTGTATCTCTGGAACCGACACATTGAAGCCAGGCGATCTTTTTGGGTTCTTTTTCATCCGATGGCCGTACGAGATGTCCCATGGTCGGTCCTGAGGCACTCAGGATCCGCTCGAATTCCAGGCTGGTCATGACGTTCGGATTTTTTCCATACTGATAAAATTCCGCCAATCCGGACGGATCAAAAGTATCTGTACCGGCGGAAAGAATCACCGATCCAACCGATATCTCTTTATCGCCCGATTCCTGGGTATGGTCGATGGCCTCGGCAAGACACACTTTAACACATTGATAGCACTCCGAGCAGATGCCGCATTTCAGGCATCGGTCGGCCTCTATTTTGGCTTCATTTTCATCATAGCCATAGGAAACTTCCAGAAAGTTGCATTCGCGTGCTTCCGGGTCGAGACAGCGTACCGGGGTCCTTTTTTTAACCAATTCCAGAGAGACGTCCAGTTTCTCGAAATCCCATATCTTTTCCCGATTTTCAGCCAGATCAATATTATTAATGAATCGGTGAATACTTTCGGCGGCTTCCTTGCCACAGGCTACGGCTTCCACCACGGATTTGGGGCCGTAAAAAGCATCGCCGCCGGCAAACACCCAATCAATAGGGGTCTGTAGTGTGACTGGATCGGCTTCAAGCCCCCCGACACGGGTCAGGCTGATTCCCTGTTCCTTGATATAAGCGGTATCCGTGCTCTGGCCAATACTGATGATTACGGTATCGCCGAAAATCGGTTGGCACGCGTTATCATCGTAGGAAGGGTTGAAACGGCCCTGTTCGTCAAAAACAGCGGTGCAGGTCTTGAATTCGATGCCGGAAACTTTGTTACTCTTATTGATAAAAAACGCCTTGGGTCCAAAGCTGTTGACAATCTGAATATCACTTTCCAGGGCTTCTTGGATTTCATGCTCCCAGGCCGGCATTTCATCGCGTGCCTCCAGACAGACCAGGGTGACATTTTTAGCGCCTTTGCGTTTGGCCGTCAGGGCAACATCGATGGCCACATTGCCACCGCCGACAACGACGACGTCCTCACCGAGGGATACGTCTTTGCCCATGGCTGAGTCGCGGAGATAGTCGACGCCTTGTAGGACACCCTCGACATCTTCATTTTCAACGCCAAGCGCGCGTCCGCCGTGCAGACCGATGGCCATGAACAGGGCGGAAAATCCATCGGCTTTGAGACTTTCGAGGGTAATGTCTTTGCCAAAGGTGACGCCGGTCTTGATGGTTACCCCCATCTCCTCAATGACCTTGATTTCGCTGTTGAGAATATCCCTTGGCAGACGGTATTCGGGGATGCCCACTGCCATCATACCGCCGAGAATCGGCAGTTTTTCAAAAATCGTTACTTCGTATCCATTTCTAGCAAGGCTGTATGCCGCTGTAAGGCCGGTCGGCCCCGATCCGACGATGGCCACTTTCACTTCCCGTGGACGCGCTGTTTCGGGAACGAATTGTTGCTCCTGACTCAACTCCCAGTCAGCCAGAAACCGGTGCAACTCCCGAATGGCCAGGGGTTGGTCCACATCGCTACGGGTACAGATCTCTTCGCAGGGATGATGACAGACGCGACCGCAGATACCCGGAAAAGGGTGATCTTCCTTGAAGAGTTCCAGTGCTTCCCGGTAGTTCCCCTGGTTGATAAGGGCAATGTAGCCCTGAATGCTGACATGGGCCGGACAGGTAGCTTTGCAAGGCGCTGTTCCGCGCTTACTGATGCCGAAGGCTCCGGGAATCGCCTGGGGATATTGTTTGAAGATCGCTGTCCGGTCAGATAGACCTTCGTCGTATTCATTGGGAAGGGTTATGGGGCAGACCTTAACGCATTCTCCGCAGCTTGTGCATTTTGCAAGATCGACAAACCTGGCTTCTTGATGTAGGGTGGCGGTTAAATTCCCGGGTTCACCCTTAAGGTCTAAAAGTTCAGTATTTGTAAGTAGTTCGATGTTCAGATGCCGGCCGACCTCGACCAGTTTCGGGGAAATGACTCACATGGCGCAGTCATTGGTGGGGAATGTCTTGTCTAACGCGCTCATGATGCCGCCGATGGCAGAGGACTTTTCTGCGAGATAAACGAAGTATCCAGCGTCGGCCAGATCCAGGGAGGCCTGCATGCCGGCTATACCACCACCTACAACGAGCACGGAACCGCTCTTTTTAATTTGTTCTGACCCCATGTTGACTCCTTAATAAAGGTTACAAATTGTTGGTTTGGTTATAAAAACATATAAATTACAGCAATCTGTCTGCGTTATTGCCGAAAGCGCATTAAGATTTGTATAAACGCCCGATTTCTAAACATAACAATACGTTTTGACGCTTTTTCTTTTCAGGGAAAAACCTCAATCGCATATTTCAATTTTTCAGCTCCAATGGTACCCGGTATCGTGTCAAAAACAATGAGAGAGGCTATGCCACATATTGAAAAGGGAAGTCAAGAGAAATGAAAGAGAACATGCGGTGTCTGAGGAAGGATTTCATTACAACATGTTGTTTATGCAACTATGGGGATTACTCAGTCAGGTGGGGGATATAGACTCGAAAAACGCTTCCTTGGCCTTCGACGCTTTCCACGCGAATGGTGCCGTGGTGTGCTTGGATAATTTTTTTTACGATGGGCAGGCCCAGGCCGGTTCCCGTGATGTAACGGGTCCGTTCGTTCTTGACCCGGTAAAACCGGTCGAAAATCCGTTCCAGATCTTCTGCGGGCATTCCCAGGCCGGTGTCCTTTACATGGATGCAGAGATACCCGTTTTCAAGGGTAACGGCCAGATCGATTGTGCCCCCATCCGGGGAGTATTGGATGGCATTGGTTATCAGATTGGAGATGACCTCCTCCATATTCTGACGGTTAGCCGAAACAGGCGGCAGATCCGATGTCGTCTCAAAATGGATGGTAATGTTTTTTGCGGCGGCGCTTTCCTGCTGAAACACGCACTGCTCTTCCAGGAGTTCATTAAATTGTACAGCTTCTTTTTCAAGGGTGATCAGGCCCGACTCGATTTTGGCAAGGTCGAGGAGTTCCGAGGCCATCTCCACCAGGCTGTTGATTTTTTTTGAAGCCCTGTTCAGAATTTCGGCCTGTTTTTCAGAAACTTCGCCGGCCAGACCGTCCAGAATCACTTTGAGCTGCATAAGAACCGAGTTCATGGGGCTTCTGATCTCGTGGGAAACCATGGAGACAAAATCGGATTTCATACGGTCGATCTTTTTCAAGGCGGTGATGTCATGCAGGACGGTAATCGTCCCCAGGTTCAAACCGGTTCTGTCCCTGAATGGTGTGCAGTGTGCATTTAAAACGGTTTCCTCCATGTCACCGTTTCCGCCGAAATGGATCTCCTCGATGAGTTCCACAAACTTGTCCAGGGGCATGGAGAGGGCCTTATCGATCATATCCAGCAGTTTAGGTTTATTTATAAAAGATTTGACCGTGTGCCCGATGACCTTTTCTCCCCGGAAGTTTATCATTTTCATAAACGCCGGGTTGGCCAGCACAACCCTTTCCTGGTCGTCCGTGGCCATGACGCCGTCGGACAACCGGTTGATGAGTCCCCGCCTACGGGATTTTTCCTTGGCAATATCCTGGAGCGCCCGGGTGTACTCGATGGCTTTGGACACGACCACCTTGAGTTGTTCCGGTGAAAACGGTTTGGGGATAAAGTCAAAGGCACCCGCTTTCATGGCCTCGATGGAGTGTTCTATGGTGGCGTATCCGGTGATGACGATCACAACCGTGTCCGGGTGGGATGACTTCACTTCGGGCAGAACATCCAGGCCGGATATTTCCGGCATCATGAGGTCCAGGAGAACGATGTCGAAGTGTTCCCGGGCAATCATCTCAAGTCCCTTTTTTCCGCTGTCGGCGGTGGATACCTCGAAACCCTCCTGATTCAGTATTTCCTGGCACCCTTCCCGGATACGCATTTCGTCATCCACAACCAGAATTTTAGGTGTGTAGTGTTGGTTCCCGGATTTGTGTTCCTGCATAGTTGTCTTCCTTCACATCAAAATCGGCACTTTTAGAGAAAGGCGCCTCCTGATGTTGTCGTGTGTTCAGGGAATTGAATGATAAATGTTTTTCTTGACCGAGATTTCCCCATGATTTTCCTTGATGATACCGTAAACGGTGCTCAAACCCAGACCGGTTCCCCGGCCCAGTGCTTTGGTGGTAAAAAAGGGGTCGAATATCTTGGGAAGGTTGTTTTCCGGGATACCGCATCCGGTATCGGATATTTCCAGGCAGACGGTGCCGGTTTCTACAGCTCGGTAGGTTCGCAGGGTGAGGATGCCCTTTTTGTCCATGGCATCCACCGCGTTCATGACCAGGTTGATGATGACCTGGGCCATCTGGTTTTTGTCCACCTGAATGTGCATTTCCTCCGGGGCGAAGGATTTCTGGAGTTTGATATGCATGAAGAGTTTTTGATCCCGGATCAGTGCAAGACTTTCATCCACCAGGGTATTCAAGGCCAGTATCTTTTTAGTGGGGTTGGTCTGGCGGCTGTAAGCCAGCAGGTTTTTTACAATGTCACTGCACCGGTTGGCATCCTCCACGACATTCTGGAGTTTTTTGCGGTGCGCATCGTTTGCGTCCATGCTGTCCAGTACCATGTTGGCATAGAGCAGGATTCCGGTGAGGGGGTTGTTGATTTCGTGGGCTACGCCGGCTGCCAGTTTGCCCAGTGAGGCCAATTTTTCCGATTGGATGATCTGGGTGCTGGCTTTTTTAAGTTTTTCTTCCATGGCCATGATCGTGCGAAGGTCTTTGTAGATACCCACTGTGGCCACCTCGGAATCATCTTCATAGATAATGGAGGCATTGAGCTCTACCGGAATCTCTTCGCCGTTGGCATTCAGAATAGTCGTGTTGGTACTCAACAGCTTGCCTTTTCCACCTTGTTTTCTGCTTCTCAACTGTTTCATGATACCTTTGGCCGTGCCGACGGGGTAGAGGTTTTCCACCGAAATCCGGGTGATGGCTTCCCGCCGTGTATAGCCGAACAGATCTTCGGCCGCGGGATTCATGAGCAGAATATTGGCATAGCGGTCTGCCGCCATGATGGCAACAGGTGAACCGTGGATGATTTTTTCCAGAAAGGCCTCAGCTTCTTTGAGCGTGACTTCGAGATTCTTCAGCCGTGTGATATCCCGCACACTCTCCATGATACAGTCTACGTTGCCGTCTTCATCGAGGATCGGGGAGAAAACCCGGTCTTCCCAGATCTGTTTTCCGGTCAGGGATTGTGTCCGGCGAATGATGGACTGGCCTTTTTTTTCGGCGATTACTTTCTTCAGCGGGCAGATGGTGTTGGGGCATATCTTTTCCCCGTAAAAGACCTCGTGGCACTTTTTCCCGACAATCTGTTTGACTTCCAGGCTGCGCCTTTCGAGGAATATCTGATTGGCCGTGAGGATGGACTTGTCCGGCCTGATGATCAGGGTGGGGAAGGAGAGGGAATCGAACACCCTGACCCTCCAGTCCATTTCCTGCAGTATTTTTTCATTCATATTCTAAGGTGCCTTGAAA
>JAFDAT010000542.1 GCA_019313725.1 Deltaproteobacteria bacterium | reverse complement strand
TCCAAGGACTACAACCCCCTGTGGAACCACAAGGCTGAGTGTGCTTTCCCCAGTGCCACCCAGAATGAAGTCAACACCGTGGATGCCCAGAACCTGGTGAACAACGGTGTTTATGTCGTGTCGGAAGGAGCCAACATGCCTACGGTTCCCGAGGGTATCGAGCTTTTCATCGAAAACAAACTGCTGTACGGTCCCGGAAAGGCGGCCAACGCGGGCGGCGTATCGGTTTCAGGCCTCGAGATGAGCCAGAACAGCATGCGCCTGAACTGGTCCAGAAAAGAAGTCGATGAACGCCTGCACGGCATCATGACCAGTATCCACAAAACCTGTATGGATACGGCCGAACAGTACGGCACACAGGGCAACTACGTCAACGGCGCCAACATTGCCGGCTTTGTCAAAGTTGTGGCTGCCATGTTGGATCAGGGGCTCGTCTAAAAAAAAAGATCCGCCCTGTGATAGGTTTTCGGGGCGGATCTTTTTTTACTGGTATTGCAGCAGTTCCGCCCGGGCGACCCCATGACCTGGGGGGAAAGTAGGTACCTGGGTCCAAAGGACCAGGTTTTTGCTACTGGAATAAATATCACCAACCGGGCAAGCACTTCAAATCTGGTTCAGGCCGAACTGCGCCAGCGGCTCGGCTGCATCAGCGGAGGCTCTGGCGTGTTTGCTGGCAGCCGTGCCGTCTCGCAAACGACCTTTTATGCCGAACGAAATACCCGCAAGCCTGAAGAAATTAAAAGCCATATAGTAGTTCCAGTTTTCAATGCTGGTTATTTCCGTTCTCCGACAATAGGTCTTCATGTAGGCCTCTTCCGTCGGGTAATTGCGGGCGTTCAGATCGATGCCTGCCAATCCCTTCCAGTCGCCTGCAGGAATTCGCCAGATAATACAATGATAGGCAAAGTCGGACAAGGGGTGGCCCAGGGTGGAAAGCTCCCAGTCGAGTACCGCCAGGATTTTTGGTTCAGTGGGGTGGAAAATCATATTGTCGACCCGGTAATCCCCGTGAACGATGGTTGTTTCGTCGTTTTCGGGAATATTGCTCAGGAGCCATTCCATAAGGTCATCCATTGCCGCAGAGCGCTCTTCCACGGATGCCAGATACTGTTTAGACCAGCGCGAGATCTGCCTGGAAAAATAATCCCCCGCTTTACCATAATCTTCCAGGCCAACCGCTTTGTAATCAACCTGGTGCAGATTGGCCATGGTTGTGTTCATGGCCTTGAAAATCGCAGGGCGTTCTTCCCGGGGTATGTCCGCATATGTCCAGAAAATTCGGCCGTCGACATACTGCATGATATAAAACCAGCTGCCGATGATGGACGCATCCGTACAAAGCGCATAGGTTCGGGCCACCGGCACATTGGTCTGCCCCAGTGCGGTGATAACCTTATACTCCCTGTCAACAGCATGTGCGGATTTTAAAAGCTTTCCGCTGGGTTTGCGCCGCAGTACGTATTGTTTCCCGCCCGCGGTGATATGGTACGTCGGGTTTGACTGCCCGCCCTTGAATTGACGTAACGCCACCGTTCCGCTGAATCCTTCCACGTGTTTTTGCATGTACTTCTGCAACGAATCAATGTCCAGTTCGAAACCTTTGCGCACAGGGCTTGTTCCTGAAAATTCCTTTTGCCGGTCGATACTCTGTTCTTCACGATCCGTCATGGTGAGGCGTCCTTATGGGTGCGCCGTATAAGGCGCATTGAATGCTATACCGGTGTACTGTTCCAGTTCTGACAAGGCCTGATCGACATTCAATACCTTGATCGTTTTCATGCCCATAGCCCTGGCAGGCTTCAGGTTGATGCCCAGGTCGTCCAGAAAAACGCATTCTCCGGCGTCAACGGCCAGACGCGCCAGAGCGATCCGATAGATTTCCGGGTCGGGTTTGCGGATACCCTCCACACTGGATTCTATCACCTCGTCAAACAGGCCTATGATTTCTAGGGACTGAACCATTTGTTCGTTGGTCTGGGGGATCGCCGAGCCTTTATCCGATCTCATATTATTGGTAAGGCACCCGAGTTTGAAGTGCTGACCGCACCGTTTTAAGGCTTTGACCATCCGC
>JAFDAT010000541.1 GCA_019313725.1 Deltaproteobacteria bacterium | reverse complement strand
GCAGGATGACCGCATTGAGACGCTTGTTGATAATAAAGGTAACCTGGGCGCATCGTGTAACTTTAACCAATTGTGCCTGGCAGCGCTCAAACGCCATGCCGACGTGATTCTTTTCTGTGACCAGGATGATGTCTGGCTGCCCGACAAGATCGAAACTCAGATCCAGGCTATCCGCAGCCTCGAACAGCAGCACGGAAAAGAATACCCGGTGCTGGTGTACACGGATCTTTCGGTTGTGGATGCCCGCCTGAAAACAATGCACCATTCGTTCCTGGCCTACCAGGGTGTAAAAAATATCGACCCGGATCCGTTGCGTGTACTGCTGGCCCAGAACTACATCCCGGCCTGTGCTTCTGCATCCAACCGGACCCTGCTGCAACTGGCCACGCCCATACCCGATGAAGCCCTCATGCATGACTGGTGGTTCGCTTTGTGTGCGGCGGCCTGCGGTAAAATTGAATTTATCCCCGAATCCATGAGCCGGTACCGGCAGCATCGCGAAAACGCTGTCGGCGCAAAAGGCTTGTTGGGGGCAATCAGTCCCTTTCGCGGTAATATGAAAGCCCGCTGGCAGACAGGGAATACAAACTTTCGCCGCAGTATCGGCCAGGCCCAACAGCTCCGCAAAAGAATTCAAGGCCGTAAACCCGGACTGCACCGGGAATCGCTGTCGTGCATCAACGCGTATGCCGATTGCCTTGAAACGGGGAGAGTGGAACGAATTCGATCGATTCTAAAACAGGGCATCAAGCGGCAGGGCATCATCTACGGAACGTTGTTTTACCTTTTGCTGTTGATCAGTCCAGGCGGCCAGGCTGAAAAATAGAAGGTGAAGTGATAGAAGGTGAGAAGATCAGATGGTGAGACGGTGGGAAGAGAAACTGATAGAAGGTGAGAAGTTGAGAAGATCAGAAGATGAGGCGGTTGGCAGGATGACTCACGCAAGACGCCAAGTACGCCAAGCTATTTTTTTATAATAATGCTCTTCTTTGCGCCTTTGCGTGAGTAATCTTTTGGTTTTTTGCCAACCGCTGCTTGGTTATCCTTGATATCTCGGAAATTTAATGCTAATAACTCGGATAGTACCCTTTTATATCTCGGAATTATGCACCAATTTTTTCGGATTATATCCACCAGAGGGACTTTATGTATCAACGGTTTTCAAAAAAACGCATTGTCCAGCTTCTCAAAGATTTTCGTATTGTCTATCTCATCGGTCCGCGTCAGGCCGGTAAAAGTACACTCGCCATGTCAATTGCCCGCGAGACCGGTCTGGCCTACTATACTTTGGATGACACCGCGTTGCTGTTGGCCGCCAGAACTGATCCACAGGGTTTGCTGGCCGCATTGTCGACACCAATGGTTCTTGATGAATTTCAACTGGCGCCGGAATTAATTCGGGCGGTGAAGCAGATTTCCGACAGTGCCGGGCCGGTTAAAAAGGGTTTATTTCTACTCACCGGTTCAGCGGACGTATTCAAATCGGCCAAAACCCAAGAGGCTTTGCCGGGTCATATGGCCAGAATTGAGTTGTTTCCTCTTTCCCAGGAAGAAATCCATGGCAATCGCTGCAGATTACTGGACTGGCTGTTTGAAAAAAAGCTCCCCGTTCATGCCGCTAAAGCACTGGACCGGAAAACCATAGCCAACGCGTTGATACATGGAGGATATCCTGAAATTCAAAGCAAAAGCCCACGGTCGCGCAGCGTCTGGTTTGCTTCGTATATTTCCGGACGCCTCTTGAAAGATTTTGAAAGCATGCATGCTGCCAAAGGCGACTACTATTCAAAACTGGATGCACTGATCCGCTATCTGGCAGGCTTGTCGGGAAATCTGATTAAGTATGCAGCCATTTCAAGAAATCTGCGACAAGATGACAAAACGGTCAAGCGCTACATGGAAGTCCTGGAACTGATGTTTATTCTTCATCGACTGGAACCGTATGTCCGCAATACCGCTAAACGGGGAGTGGTCGGGATGCCCAAGCTCCACTTTCTGGACACGGGATTGGCCTGTCATCTTCTGGGACAAAATAAGCCAGGCTCGCTGCACACGTCCCGGTTCTACGGAGC
>JAFDAT010000159.1:6028-13573 GCA_019313725.1 Deltaproteobacteria bacterium | reverse complement strand
CGGGCTGGAAACACCCGAGGCCATTTTCTGGTGGGCACGCAACCACACCAGGGTGATCAGGCGGGCATGGCGATTTTGCGTGATGGCTTTGTCGTGCAGTTTGTCAAGCTCCTTGTGGGTTTCCCGGTAATTTTCCCAATCCGGTCGTATTTCCTGTTCGATCAGGTGAATAGCATCCAAACGAATACGCAAATGCTCACCAATGGCTTCGAGTTCATCTATAGTCGGATTGCCATCGGGCAGCAGTTCTTTTCTGCGAATAGAATTCTCGGCCACGAGCCGGTCGAAAGCGTCAGACTCCCCTTTGTATGCCAAATAAAGAAGGCCGATGGACCGTAAAATGGTGTACTTTTCTTCCTCCAGGGCTTCCTGGTAGAGGATAACCTCGTTGTATTCTGCATCGATGCTGGTTTCTAGATTTTTTACCACGATATCGATATCCACTTCCATTTGGTCTAAAACGCGATGCATGTAACGTGCAGCTGCATTGATAATCGGTTGACCTTTTTGCAGCGCTCCCAGGAACTCTTCCTGCTGTCCGATTTCCTCCAGTGTGGACGTATAATGGTCCGGCGCCATTTCCAACTTGTCCAGCATCTCTGCATTAAAGCCGGACATAAACTCCTTGTAGCCGGCCACACGCGCCGCTTCTCCTTGCTTTGTTTCAACGATGGTTACCAGCCCCACAGAATATTCGACGATTTCACCGAAAAACCAACCCGCCTCCTTGAGGCTGCGCTGTAAATCAAGATCGCCTTCTATATTCCCGTCAAGAAACTCACGGACGTAGACAGCCTCGTCCCGGCCAAAACCAAAATCGGCCTCGCTGAGCATGGTGATGGTCTGATCGGCAAATATACCCATGTTGGCTTTCTGCTGGGCTGTGAACTTTTTCGACATGCTAGCGCATCCGGCCAGCAACATCGTGGCGCATACAATTACAAACATAAAATACGTGAATTTTCTCATGATTTTCTCCTTCTCAATGGGCACCTGTTTTGTATATTTTGGCCATGACATCATCCACATTGAATTTGGCCGGTTTTTGTCGCGGTGGATACTCCCTGAACGTTCCGATAAACTCGCCCACAATCTCCTGGATTGCGGTCACCGAAAAAGCACTGCGTTCAATCCACCAGCGGTCGATGCCGATTCGCAGTTACCTGTTGCCGGCCCTCGCGGCTTCCAATTGTTGGATGATCCTGTCCACACTAAAGCTACCCGGCTCCTGCCGAGGGGGAAAGTCCAGGAACGTCTTCAGAAAATTCTGCGTGATCACAGCCGCGGCGCTGATACTGAACATGCGTTTCGTTGCCCACCAGTTGTAGCCGATTGATTCATGCATACCGCGCTCGAAAGGATCGGCGCGGAGGTCTACCAAGGAAGGCCACGCCTGGGGTGTGTAGGGGTTCTTCCAGACGTCGAACCCATGCGCTTCTTGGATCATGAAGTGTGCTTTGTATTCCTCGTAACGAACCGCAGCCAGCTCCCCGACGTCAGTGAAATAGAATATTTCTTTACGTGGGCCATCGCCTTCACCACCGCTCTTGAAGTAGTCGAGCATGTTGTAGCCGTCAAGGTGGACCTTGAAGGTCTTGTCCCCGGCCTTATGGCCTTTCAACAGCTTATCCTTGATGTCAGGCACACCAGCGGCGGCCAATAGGGTCGGCATCCAGTCCTGGTGGGAAACGATGCCGTTGACCACCTTGCCTGCCGGAATTTTACCTGGCCAACGTACAGCGGCGGGCACTCGGAATCCGCCTTCCCAGCAGGTGGCTTTTTCACCGTGAAACGGCGTGGTCCCACCGTCAGGCCAGGTAAAAACTTCGGCGCCGTTGTCGGTGCCGTACATTACGATGGTGTTGTCGGCGATGTTAAGCTCATCGAGCAGATCGAGCAGTTCACCAACATGGCCATCATGCTCGACCATTCCATCAGGATAGATACCGTGACCGGTTTTGCCCTTGGACGCTTCCTTGAGATGGGTAAAGACGTGCATCCGTGTGGCATTGAACCAGACGAAAAAAGGTTTGTCAGCCTTATCTGCCCCTTTGATGAAGCCTTTCGTCGCGGCCAGAAACTCCTCATCCACCGTTTCCATGCGTTTGGCTGTAAGCGGCCCGGTGTCTTCGCATATCTGTTTGCCCCAAGCCCCGAAGCGCGGATCTTCTTTCGGGTTATCCTTATCCGTGGCCTTACACTTGAATACGCCACGGGGTTTAATAAGTTCACCTAACTTACCAGTGGGATAATCCGGCAGTTCGGGTTCTTCCTCGACGTTCAGGTGATAGAGATTGCCGAAGAACTCGTCGAAACCATGCACGGTGGGGAAGAATTCGTTGCGGTCGCCCAGATGGTTCTTGCCGAACTGACCGGTCGCGTATCCAAGCGGTTTGAGCAACTCGGCGATGGTGGGATCTTCTTTCTGGAGCCCTTGGGATGCTCCCGGCATACCGACCTTGGTATTGCCGGTACGTACCGGTATTTGGCCGGTAATGAAGGCTGCCCGACCGGCGGTACAGCTTTGCTCACCGTAATAGTCGGTAAAGTGCAAGCCCTCGTCGGCAATACGGTCGATGTTGGGCGTCCGATAGCCCATCATGCCGTGGTTGATGTGGCTCAGGTTCCAGTAGCCGACATCATCTCCCCAAATGATCAAGATGTTGGGTTTGTCCGCCGCTTGAAGTGTCGGAGTTGCCAGGCAGATCCCCAGCATCACGGCGACCACGAGAGAAAAAGATTTCCATGGGGCATTTGATTTCATTTTGGGCCCTCCTATAATTCTTGTAAGGTTAGATTGTTTAATGGCTCTATTGAAAAAAACGAGATAGAAAATTGTAACCCATCATTATTGTATTCCATGATTATCAACCAAAGCGGCGCAGCCGCGGTCCATAAATTTGTGCAGGAAATTTATTTGGGGAATAGGAATTGAACCGTAAACCCCCATTGCCAATCCGGGGCGGAATTGGGTTTTTTTACATTATAGTAGACTTCGCTTCTGATATTCATGATCTGTTTGCCGATGTTAAAGAGCTTTCCCGCACCCCCGCCAAGGGGCACGGTCCATCTATTGCTCGAATCAGCCTCCCAGTTGGCGGTAATGATGATGTCGGCAATCAGATACCAGCCCTGGGGAAGATTGTAGTTCACAAAAGGCTCAAACAAAGACTGATTGACATCCGCACGATCCGAATCACCGGCAAACGACCACAGATGTCGGGCAAGACCACCTATGGTTCCCCATTTGGGCTGGAAAAGAACGATACCGGTTGGACCTGCGCTCCATTTATCGCTGCCGAGTTGGTCGTCGGTGGCGGATGGCATGGTAATCGACGGTCCCAGGCCCCAAATCGCCTTGTCGTATTTGACCGGCGAAAAATAGAGCGAATAGTTGATGTCACCAAGCCCGGTGGCGCCGTTGCCAGGAATAGGATTCGGAATGTTGGGTGTACCGGCAACCTCACCGGGGCTGTCGATAAGGGGTATGATGGCCCGGTTCACCAGGTTCCAGTTACCTACGGTAACCGGAACAACCGGTTGAATGTTCAAAAATGAAGCCTCACCATTGGGCGCGCCATAGTCAAATGAAAATTTGAAGGGCAGGCTGATCAGGGAACTGATAGGATTCTGAACTGCAGACCGCAGGTCTCCGCCCCCCTGAGCTTTCTCGGTGTCAGGTTTTGCTTCTTCTTGAGCAACCGCCTGAATGCTGCTGACGACTATCAAGGTGGCGATTAAAATAGCACCTAAACGCATACAACCCCCTTTAATTATTCTTATTATTAAGTTTTATACCGATCAATCATTCTCATTAAGGACAAAACCCGACATAAATTATGTTTAAGGTTCACAGACCGTTTCACGTCGACCGTCTGAAATCCAGGTTTGCAAGGGCGCCTGCAATCTCTTCCTGAAGTTCCCGGGCTATGGTTCGGTACTCGTTGACCCGGGTTTCGGCTTCGGGCGCTGAGGATATGGCCCAGTAACGTAACGCCTTGACGCAAGCCTCGTAGTCTTCGCATAAAATAAGGAACTCGTGATCTACGGCCATGAGAAAATCAATGACAGGGCATTGGTCGGGAAACCGGTCTCGAATATGACATGCATTCTCGTTCATCGATTATATACGTTTCCGATTCTCAGGGGATGATATTTCCGGTTGAAAATACAGATAGGTTTTGATAATTTCTATAATAAGTGGCTTCAATATCGAGAATGTATATTGTTTATTGGTATTCAACAGAATTGCATAGGTACGTTACTGTAACGTACATGTAGCATGGTCTTAAACTGAGGGTTTCAAATTTTAAGAATATTTTTTCCGTAGAATTGAACTGTTATGACTGGAAACGTATGACCACGAATAAAAAACTTACCCATCAAGCCATTCGGTCCCAGCTTGAAAAAATTCTCCAGAATACCGGTTTCAAGGCTTCAGCTAAACAGAAGCAATTTCTGAGCTTTGTTGTTGAAGAGACTCTTGAAGATCGGACCTCGCAGATCAAGGGATATACCATTGCCGTGGCGGTGTACGGGCGCACAGAAACTTTTGACCCTCAAGTGGACCCCATCGTCCGTGTGGAGGCCGGCAGACTGCGTCGAGCCCTGGATCACTATTATTTAACGGCCGGGAGCAACGACCCTGTGCGCATCGTGATTCCCAAAGGTACTTATATACCCGCTTTCCATACAGTGCAGAAGCAGCCACCCAAAACAAAAATGGGTACCGCAGGATCGGCGGAAAACATGCTGTCAGGGGAACCAACCATTGCCGTCATGCCGCTTATCTGCATGGATGACCATAATGAACAGGAATACTTTGCGGATGGGTTGACCGAAGAACTAACGACTGAAATCGCGAGGTACCAGGACATCCGCGTGATTGCCTCCCAGTCGACCATGCGATTCAAAGGTCAAACGATCGATCCCAAAAAACTTGGCCATGATCTTGGTGTGAGGTATCTTTTAACAGGGAGTGTCCGCAAGGATTCGAAGGCCATCAAGGTGACCATCCGGTTGATCGACACATTAACTGCTGAACAGATATGGGGAAAAAGCTATAAGCGTGAGCAGACAACAGTCAACATAATCACCATCCAGGAGGAAATTGCCTACAGGGTCAGCGGTGTCATTGCCGATCAGTATGGTTTGATAATACGCAGACTTTCAAAGGAATCCCGCAAAAAGGCACCAACCGATCTTCAGGCCTATGACGCTGTTCTCCGTTTCTATCAATACGAAACTGAGCTGACCCCGGAGGCCTTCGACACAGCGCTGACAGCACTTGAAAATGCCATTGAGATCGATCCGGATTATGGCATGGCCTATGCCATGATCGGACATCTGCATGCCGACAACTATGCCCTGGGTTTTCGCAAAATCGAAAAACCTCTGGAAAAAGCCTTGAACTATGCGCAGAAAGGTGTGGCCCTGGAGCCGCAGAATCAATTCGTACGCGATGCCCTCACCCTCGTATATTTTCATCAAGGCAATAAAGCGTCCTTCATGATGCACGTTGAAGAAACCCTCGATCTCAATCCCAACTCTGCCTACGTGGTTGGTGTGGCCGGCTGGCATATGTCACTTTTCGGTGAATGGCACCAAGGGATTGCTTTGCTGGAAAAGGGGATGAAGCTCAATCCATACTATCCCACCTGGTTCCACCTGGCAACTTTCATGAACTGTTATCGTGCCGCTGAATATGAACTGGCCTATGCCGAAGCCTTGAAATTCAATTATCCTACACTGTTCTGGGATCCTGTAATGCGTGCCACAGCCCTCAGCCAGATGGGAAGAATCGAGGAAGCTGAATCCGCCGTTAACCAATTACTCAAAGTAGAGCCGGATTTTGAAACCCAGGGACGATATCTGATCAACCGCTATTTAAAGGTAGAGGAAATTGCCGACAAGATTGTTGAGGGACTGCATAAGGCGGGACTGGATAAGCTCGAATAACCCTAATCGATCTGTGATGTAAATTTGAGATTAAGCAGATTATTTCAACAAATCCCTGGCTGTCACAAGTTTAAAACGCCACATTTAAGCAAAAATAATAAAAATAAACTTGATGTTTTCATGATTCATGCTTATCTATGAATAATCATTGATGGTCTGTTTCATGTGAAGGGCCGGTTTCGTACTGAAGGAAAGATCTATTTGCCATAGGGGCAACCCGCAGTTTGGAACAATGAGAATTTTTTTAATGGAGGTTGTCGCAATGACGGATGGAATCGTAAAATGGTTTAATAACAGCAAAGGCTATGGATTTATCGAGCAGGAAGATGGCCCGGATGTGTTTGTTCATCATTCAGGTATCAATGCCGAGGGTTTCAAGTCTCTCGATGAGGGTGCCCGGGTCAGTTTTGACATCGAGCAAGGCCAGAAAGGTCCTTCTGCGGTGAATGTAACCGTGGTATAGCTTTCTCTCTTAATTATTGAATAAAAAGGGCATTCCTTGAAATATAAGGCAATGCCCTTTTTTATTTACCACAGCATTTTTTATATTTTTTCCCGCTTCCACATGGGCAGGGGTCATTACGTCCCACTTTCTTTTCTGCAATCTTCGTTTTTTGTGGATTCAGCAATATATTTAAGTCCGTAATATCCTCTGGTTTGTCTGGTTCCAATTCAATTTTATATTCCCATCCGTTTTCTTCAAATACTGTCTCTAATTCTTTCACCCTTTCTTCTGTTTGTACATTTACAACAGCCGGATTCTTTTCAGTACCCAATTTCAAAGTCTTTTTACCATCAAATAATTTACTCATTTTTTCACCTTTAAGGTTTTGGAAGATTCTTTTACAGTATACCATTACAGATAACAATATTCTTGCAAAATTGCAAAAATGGCAAACCCAACTCCAGAGACTGAAGTAAGCGGCGATTCCTACCTGTTTGGTTCTTTCCTGCGCGGTGTGTGGTTTCGGTCAGCTTTCTGACTATCCTTTATGTCATCAATAATTTTTTGGGGAAGCTTCTTGATAAAATCTATACTCAACACCGGCTGTTTGGCCTGTTTTGTCTCTTTACTCTTTATCAAGATCAGTCCAATAAAGGTTAGTATGATTAGAACTGAAACTAGTATCACCCACTTTTTATTGCCGAAAAATATTTTCTTTGAATAATCTATGATATCATTCTTAATTTTTATATCTTTATCGTCGGTTTTATTGCTCATAACGCGCGTTTTTTGGTAGTTTTGATTAGCGATTGCGACCTTGGGGTTTGTCTGTTCTTCATCAAGCGTGTATTTCAGAATTTCTATGGACTTATTTTTTTCATCCGAATACTCTTTACAAAATAGGTCTGTTATAGATTTTTCCAGCATCTTTGTATTTGGGCGACAATCCATATCGTACAGGCAGTTCTCTATTTCTGCCATCATTTCACCACATGACTGGTAGCGTTCTTCAATATTTTTATTAAGAGCGCGGTGTAGTATTTCATATACTTTTGGAGGTAGACTGGGGGCGATATTTTCAGGACGTTCATACTGTGCATGAATAGCCTTGTTCAGAGTCTGAATCGTATCGCCGGGATACA
>JAFDAT010000159.1:0-6001 GCA_019313725.1 Deltaproteobacteria bacterium | reverse complement strand
GAATATGTCCGAACGCCTGTCAATGCTTTTGCCTCCAGCTTGTTCCGGCGACATATAGGCCACTTTGCCTTTAATGATTCCAACCCGGGTCTTGGATGCCTGCGTGGTCGTTTTCGCTATGCCAAAATCAATTATTTTAACCTTCCCGTCATATGTTATGAAAATATTTTGCGGGCTGATATCTCTGTGAATAATGTTTAGGGAGGCTCCGTGCAAATCCTTCAGGTTGTGTGCATATTCCAATCCTTCACAGATTTTGGATGCAATCAAAAGAGAATTTTCAATGCCGATGGGTGTATTTATTTGGGAGGACTTGGTGAAAATCGATTTCAAATCCTTTCCGAATAAATACTCCATGGCAATAAAATATGAACCTTCGGTCTTTCCAAAGTCATAAACATGGATGATATTTTCGTGTTGGAGAAGAGCGGCCAACTTAGCTTCGTCAATAAAGTGTGTCACCATCTCAGGTTCTTCAACCAAATGCGGTAACATTTTCTTGACAACGATAAGCTTTTCAAATCCTTTCTCGCCGGTGAGTTTGGCTCTGAACACTTCCGCCATTCCTCCAACGGCAATGCGATCCAATAATATATATTTCCCAAATTTTTTCTTCATAGAAAGAGGCATTTACAACAGGTTCCTTTGAAACTCTTTTGAAATAAACAAGGTAAGCTTAAGGGTTATGGAAGATCAATTTTATCGAGCCAATTTCGATGACATCCGAATCAGACAATTTTATGGTTCTTTTGATGGTGTTTCCGTTTACCTTGGGCTTCTTTTTATCCCCCTGAAAAGATAAATAATAACCACCGCCTGTATTCGATATCATGGCTGTGGTGCGTCCAACCATAAAGCCTTTGAGGAGAATGTCAGCATCAGCTTCTTTTCCAATTTTAATGCCTTTAGCTTCTATTGAAACATCTCCTTTCCCGCCCTTTACAAATGATAAAAACGCACGTTTGTCTTTAGGGGCTGCAGCGTCACTGGCGGGCTTGATGCCCTGTTGAGCAAGTTTTCTGAATTTTGAAATGTCCACCGCTCTGGTTGCATCGGTGACATAGGCAGCATCAGCGTCATAGGGCAATAACGTCTCCTCCAATGTGTAGGTTTCATAATTGTAAAATACAAGCTCATGCTTCCCAATGGCGATAATGTCTTCATCTTTGAGCATGTGGGATTTGATCGACTTTTTGTTTACAAAAGTGCCGTTTGTGCTGTTGAGGTCTTGAATACAATATTCCTCATCTTCGGTAATGATTTTTGCGTGTTTCCCGGAGACGGCATCATTTTCGATCACGATATCGCTGTCTGGCAGCCTGCCGATCATCAGTTCTTTATCTTGATTTAAAATGTATTTGCGTATTTGCTTCTCTTTGAATTTGAAAATCAGCAGGGTGGCTTTATTGGCATCATACCTGTTTTTGGCCATCATTTCCTGATAATCTCTGGAGTTCAATGCAGATGTTTTATCCCTCGACGTCATTCCATTTGATAATTCGGGTAAATCGATACGCTCTTTATCACTATTCTCTGCCATCTTAAAAACGAGCTCATGCTTCCCAATGGTTATAATATCTTCATCTTTCAGCCTTCGGGAGTGGATGCGTTTATTATTTACAAACGTGCCATTTGTACTTTTGAGGTCTTCAATATAATATTCATGTTCACTTGGAACGATTCTGGCGTGCTTCCCGGAGACGGCATCATTTTCTATCACTATATCGTTATCCGGTAATCTCCCGATTGAAAAAGATGATGTTTTTCTAACTGAGTATCTATGTAACTCCTTGTTTTTAAATCGAGTGTTAATGGTTGGCATTTTTTCTGTATCTCCATGTTATTTTAACAATAGGCCATAACACATATTAAGGCGGGAGCAAATAAATAACCTGAATTAAAGAAGCTTAGCTGGTGGGCTATGTATTTTACCATTTGGATGATGATAAAAGGAACAGCGGCTACTCCGCACCCCTTGCCGGAGGCGATCGGATGTGTCAAAACCTTCAGCTTTTGACGCTCACATCAGGTGTTGAACAGGTGCCTTGCCTTAAAAAAATAGTCGGCGCCCGACCAGAGGGTAAAAGCCAGGGCACCCCAGAGAAAAAACATACCCACGGCATGCAGGTTGATGCTGAAATAGGGGTAGTGAAAAATCAGCGGGATCATGGCCGCTATCTGGAAACCGGTCTTGTATTTTCCCAGCCAGGAAGCCGAAACATCCTCCCCTTTTTCGGCAATGATGTTTCTCAAACCCGTCACGGCCAGTTCGCGGCCAATGATAATACAGACGACCCAGGCCGGAATCCAGCCGTGGTAAACGAGCATGATGAATGACGAGGAAACCAGGAGCTTGTCGGCCACGGGGTCCATGATCTTCCCGAAGGTGGATTCAAGGCCCCGGGTCCTTGCCAGGTATCCGTCTAGGTAGTCGGTTATTGCCGCAGCGCTGAAAATAAGCGCCGCCAGAAACGTGCAGACGCGGTTGGGGTAGTAGAGCAGGATCACGATGAGCGGTATGGCGGCCACTCTGCCCATGGTCAGGGTGTTGGGTTCGCTCAGTTTTTGTTTTATTTTATCACGTGGTAGCATGTTTTCCGCTCATCCGGGGTGTTGTGTGTAAATTTTTCAGCACTTATTATTTAGCCTTGCCAGTCATCCAAGCAAGATTTGATCCCTTTGTCCGTCAGCGGGTGGGCCGCAAACTTGGAAAGCACACTAAAGGACTTACAACTGATGCTCTCTATTGTTCAATAAATTTATCCCGGCAGGCTTCGCTGCAAAAATATAGGTCCTCTCCCTGGTGCCGCAACAGGACGCCGTCCCTTTTTGCAAAATACACCTCACAATAGGGATCTTTGACCATTTCATCGTTTATCTCTCCGGCGGCGTTGCCCGACATGGAATGCTGCTGCGTGCCTTTCAGCATCCAGGATTTTAATGACCGGTACGCCAGATAACCGATCAGTAGCAGTATCAATATTTTCATCTATAATTCAAAGACCTCTTGCCCCGCGTCCTCAAGCTGATTCAGTAACGATTTCACGGATATATTCAGTATGGGGTGTATAATATCCGGATCTATATCACAAATGGGCTGCAATACAAAGCGCCTTTTGTGCATTCTGGGATGCGGGATTTCGAGTGTTGGCGTATTGATCACCAGCCGGTCATAAAAGATGATATCCAGATCCAGCACGCGCGGGCCAAAGCGGATATCGCTTTTGTTGCGCCCGCCCTGCTGCTGGACAGCCTGGAGGATCGCGAGCAGTTCGAACGGTTCGAGCCGGGTTTCAAGTTTCACGGCAGCATTCACAAACCAGTCCTGGTCGAAATAGTCCACAGGACTCGTCCGGTAGAAAGGTGACACCTTTACCAGGGTAGCCTGGCCGGCTGCCAGGAGATCGTCGATGCCCTGCCGGCAGTTGCCCTTTTTATCACCGAGGTTGGAGCCCACTGAAATAATGGCTGAATGATTGTTCAATACAGAACCTAATGCCCGGCTGAATCAGAGTGTTGCCAATGTAGTCCAGGGCTTCAGCCCTGCGAAAACAGCATCTGGACCGCTAACAAAGTGCTCCACTATTCCCACGCCTCTGGACTAAGTTCACCCGTGTAAATGACCCGGGCATCCCCTTCCAGAAATATATCGGAAAACCCGGAACCACCCTTTTCAAAATAAACCTGTAAATATTCACCACTACGCGTCAGGAGTTTCACAGGGGAAGGCATATTGTGTTTCAACGCAGCTGTCAGGGCGGCGGCCACATTGCCGGTCCCGCAGGCCAGGGTCTCATCTTCCACACCGCGTTCATACGTACGAATACCCAGGGTGCCGTCGTCGTTCAGGCGGATAAAATTGGCATTGGTTCCCGCGGGTGAAAACGCGGGATGATGACGGATCTCCCGGCCCATGGCAACCACATCCATCCCGTCCAGGTCAGCAGTCTCGATCACCACGTGAGGAACGCCGGTGTTGATATAACGGTAGGTCACGGTCGTACCGGTCAGTGCCAGGGTAACCTCGTCCGCGAGATCGGAGGGGTCGGTCATTCTGATTTTCACCCTCTCGCCGGTTATGGAAGCCGATATGATGCCGACATCAGTCCTGAAAGAAAGCTGCTCGCCGGCGATACCCTCCAGAAATGCAAAACGGCTTACACAGCGGGCCCCGTTGCCGCACATTTCCGCCCGGCTGCCGTCCGCATTGTAGAACCGCCATTTAAAATCCACATCATCGGCATTTTCCACCAGGATCATTCCGTCAGCCCCCGCGGACATTTTTCTGCGGCAGGCACCCGTAATCAGTTTTGCCAGATCCTCTTCGGCAAATTTGGGTTGACGGTTGTCGATGATGATGAAGTCATTCCCACTGCCGCTCATTTTGTAAAAAGGAATTGATTGTTTCGTTGTTGGCATGTTCAGTTCCCAATATTTAGGTATTTAGGTAGAAGACTGAAGGTAGAAGGAAGTGACAAAGTGACAGCGTAAGCTTCTATCGCTAACCGCCCCTTCAGCCTTCCACCTTCTACCTTTTACCTTCTACCTTACACCTTCCACCTGGCCCCTGACCACATCAATCAGTGCCTAAAAACGGTGGAACGGATTCCCCCCGGATGAGATCTTCGTACTGCTGGCGCTCCTTGACCACATGGTAGTCCCCGTCCTTTACCATGACTTCGGACACTTTGAGGCGGGAACAGTAATTGGATGACATGGTATACGCATACGCCCCGGCGCTCATGACCGCCAGAAGATCGCCCCCGACCGCATCCGCCATTTCACGATCGCTGGCCAGAAAATCACTCGATTCACAGATGGGCCCCACCAGATCGGCCCGGATGACTCCCGTACCCGTCAGATTCACCGGCTTGACTGCATGGAAGGCACCATAGAGCGAAGGGCGCAACAGGTCGTTCATACCGGCATCGGCGATGACAAACTCTTTGCCTTTTCCCGACTTCCGGTAAAGGACCCGGGTAACGAGGATGCCGGCATTGCCTACAATAACGCGTCCCGGTTCCAGGATGAGTTTCAGGGGCCGTTTTTTTACCGTGTCTACGATCGCCCTTGCATATTCGTCCGGTCCGGGCGGGGTTTCATCGTGGTAGGTGATCCCCAACCCGCCGCCCATATCGAGGCAGCTGATCTTTATGCCGACCTCGGCCAAAGCATCCACCAGCCCCATGAGGTTCTGCATGGCGTCCTTAAAAGGGCTGACTTCGGATATCTGCGATCCAATATGGCAGTCAATGCCTTCGACCCGGATGTGCCGCATCTTATCGGCCGCCTTGTACGTCTGGAACGCGGTTTCCGTATCGATGCCGAACTTGTTTTTCTTCAGGCCCGTGGAGATATAGGGGTGCGTCTTAGGGTCGACATCCGGGTTGACCCGGATGGCCACCGGCGCGGTTTTCCCGAGTGCCCCGGCACGCTGGTCGATCACTTCCAGCTCTTCCATGGACTCGACATTGAACATCAGAATGCCCTGTTCCAGGGCAAAGTCGATTTCATCCACCCGTTTGCCCACCCCCGAGTAAACCACCCGGTCCGGTGAGAACCCGGCCCGCAGGCCCCGGAAAAGTTCACCTCCGGAGACGATATCCAGTCCGCTCCCAAGCGTGGCAAAAAGTTTGAGAATGGCCATGCAGGAATTGGCTTTTGCAGAAAAACACACCAGCCGCGACACCCCTTCGAAGGCCTTGTCGAACATGAGAAAATGGCGTTTCAGCGTGGCATGGCTGTAAAGATAAAACGGTGTGCCCACCTGGTCCGCGATTTCACGCACCGGCACATCCTCGCAATGGAGTTCGTCCTGTTTGTATTGGAAATGATGCATTTTTTCTGGGTCCTGGTTACGGGTTACGGGTTTATAGGTTGAAGGTAGAAGTCCGAAGGTTGAAGGAAGTGACACAGAGACAACGTCAACTTTTAGTGCGAATTGCCACTTCAGTCTTCAGTCTTTTACCTTCTACCTCCAGAGGGGCTCGTGTTAAAGTCC
>JAFDAT010000158.1 GCA_019313725.1 Deltaproteobacteria bacterium | reverse complement strand
ATCAGCTTGTCAGCGTAATTAAAAATTCATAATCTTTACCCCGTGAAATTTGCGAAGCAACAACGGAGTGGATTTCTCTGGGGTCAAAACTCAAAATTCAGTAGGCTCCTTCTACCTTCCTCATCCCATTTTGCATGATTTCATTTGACAATCAACAAATAGTCCCATAAAATATGTACATAAAAACGTACTGATTTGGAGAGACGACATGAAAACAGAAATAACGGCAACCGATGCTCGGCGGGATTTTTTTGAGATTGTCAAAGGCGCAACCGAAAAGCATGAAATTTTTCGTATTCAGCACCGTAGAGGACCTGTTGTCCTCCTCTCTGCAGAGGATTATGATAACCTTATAGAAACGCTCGAATTGCTGTCCACTCAAGATTTTTCCCAACGATTGCGGCAATCGATCGATCAAGTTCACAAAGGTGAAACATATTCGATGGAAGAAGTCTTTGGTAATACCTGATGGCACGTTATGAGATCAGGTTTACGAAAGAAGCGCTGAAGGATGTTCAAAAACTCTCGCCACAGCTAACCGTAAAACTGAAAGATATTCTGAGAAACAAAATTTCTGTGGAACCCTATACGGGGAAAAAACTAGTTGGTCAGTTAAAAGGGTTTTATTCAATTCGTCTTAACTATCAGGACAGAATTGTATATTCGGTCGATGAGGAAAACCTGACGATATATATTCACAGGGCCAAAACGCATTACGGCGAATAATTCTAATAGATTGTGCCAACCTAATAGTTTGTACCAAACTATTAGTGTACGCGGCTTCGCCGCTAAAATCTAAAAACACTTGCACCGTATATCCCTTATACCGTATACCCTACACCTTGCACCGTATACCCTTACATCGTGAGGCGTTAGAAGTAAGACGTGAGACGATAATGCTGCCTACCAGCCTCCAGGCTTCCTATCATCATTGTTATACCTGCTAAACCGTGCGCTTAATACCGATTGTTTCGATTTCGATAGCGATCCCGATTTCGATTTGGATTACTCAACCCAGCAATACTCAAAATTCAGCAGACTCCTTGCACCCTACACCGTATACCTTATACCCTACACCCTGTACCGTGTACCCTATACCGTAAACCGTATACCTTTTTCTATCCAGTTAATCCTGTCAGATAAAATGCTGGGAAGCAGCCCTATAGCATCCAAGCCTCATAGCTTCCTGGCCTTCAGGCTGACTACCGGATATCATAGGAGAAAATTGTATTTCCTTGCGCCATGGATGATTCTGCGTATCTGGACGGTGCGTTTTTTAACCACATAAAAAACAAGATATCTTTGTACGACCAGCATGCGATAACCCAACTTTTTTAGCCGATCATCTCGAGGCACTCTACCGAGGGCGGGATGAATTTCCAGTTGAGATATTGAATGATCAAAATTTTCAAGCAGGACAGCGGAGGCACCGGGATTGTCTTTCACGATGTAGGCAAAAATTTCACCCAGATCTTTTTGGGCCGTCTTCAAATACCGGACATTGTGGGGTAGGCTCATCGCAGTTTTTTTCTTAAGCTGCTCATAAGGTTTTTATGGGAAATACCTTCGTCGCCGGATGCGTCCAATAATTCCGCTTCCCCCAGTTTTTGGTAAAGCTCGAACAGGCTTTGAATACGGTCAAAGTGTGTCTGGCTCATGACGACCATGTCGCTTTTTCCATTTTTAGTGATAAAGATGGGTTCATCCTCATGGTGGCAAATATCTGAAATTTCAGTGGCCCGGTTGCGTAGGTCGGATATGGGTCTGATAATCGGCATGGTTCTATGGCTCCCTGGTGTGGTTTTAGTTTTTAATCATTCCCGAATGATGACACACTATATATCATAATTATGATAAAATTCAACCTCATAATTTGAAACCATAATTTTTTTTCGGTTCTTCAATTTAAAAAA
The DNA here is from genome assembly GCA_019313725.1 of Deltaproteobacteria bacterium. Classification (GTDB taxonomy): domain Bacteria; phylum Desulfobacterota; class Desulfobacteria; order Desulfobacterales; family B30-G6; genus JAJDNW01. The sequence continues at coordinate 5,654 of JAFDAT010000158.1, read as the reverse complement.
GGCCGGGTGCCGGCGGAAAAAAACGCCGGCACCCGGCCTTTTTTTGTGGAAAAAGTTTCTTAAAAAGGAAGTAATGGACAGGCGGGCGGCGAAAATTATTTTCGCCACGAACCGCGGATATTTTTACAGTAAAATTCCTTCGTGCCTGAGCAGCCACTCTTTACGCCATATGCCACCGCCATAGCCCGTCAAATCACCGTTTTTACCGATAATTCGATGGCAGGGCACAATGATGGAGACCGGGTTCCGACCGTTGGCGGCGCCCACGGCGCGAACGGCCTTGGGGTTGCCGATAGTATCGGCGATCTGCTGGTAGGATGCAGTTCGGCCAAAGGGCACGGTGAGCAGCGCCTGCCATACCGACTGCTGAAAGGGTGTTCCGGATAGATCGAGGGGGAGGTCAAAAACCTGCAATCGGCCTTGAAGATAGGCCTCGATCTGTTGGATGGCCAGGCCAAGCACCCGGCTGTCGTCGGAATTCTTTTTCTGTGGGTGTTCCCCAAATTCCAGGAAGGTGACACATTCCGACCGCACACCGATTTCAATGGTGCCGATGGGGGAGGGAACGTAACCATATTGAGTTGTCTGGGTCATCTAAGGATCCTTATCTGTATTTCAAATGTTTACAAAGCATATAGTTGTTGACACCTTACCAGAAAAAACCCACCAGCCCCGTTACGCCTCTCCGGTTGTCGCCATCGATCTGGATCACCAGCTGCCAGTCGAAAACTTCAGGGAAATAAGCCAGCCCGGCTCCATACATGGCATTAAATACAGATTCAGTGGATTCTTCATAATAACGGCCAGTTGTGGGAGAATTTACAATCGAGCTTTCGGTCACAACCGTACCACCTCCGATGATGTTCAGGTAAACGTTTTCAAAAAATAACTTAAGCCCGATTTTTGCGTAAACCCCCAGTTCGGTGCCCGTATATGCGATGCCGCTGTTCACGCAATCATCGTTGGGACAATCATCGTCAATGGTATTGTCGGGCAAATTGTCACCCCCATAGGGGATGATGGGCAAACCTAGTCCCAGCAACATATCCAGGTTTGCAAAATCGATTCCTTTCTGCCCGGCTTCAATAGAAACGCTCGCGCTTTCTCCCTCACCGCCGTACCCCGCACCTACTGCAAAATAGCCAGCCCAGGCAATGGGCACCCAGCCACATCCAATACAAATAAAAACGACCAGTACAGCAACGACCTTGCCCTTTATACTACTCTGCATCCCATTTTCCCTTTACTGAATTGAAGTGATAAAGCATCCTAAAAAGTTACCATGCTCAACCGGGGTTGTCTCGGCATCCGGCGCGATATTTACAACAACGTCATCCGTATCATAAAAGGCGCCATCAATAGACACCCGTAGTTGAAATGTCAGGGAAGTGCCCCCGCTTCCGCCAAGCGGTGCGATAAAAGACGGGCTGTCGCTGCCAGGATTTTTTAGCTCCACAGCGGGTCCGTCCAACTGGGTCCATGCATAGGTGGCGATGGTGTCAGGATCATACGTGCCGGTCCCACTGAGCTTTACCGCCTCATCGGCCGATGCGCTCATATCTTCGCCGGCATTGGCCATGGGTGGGTAGGCCAGTGTCGACCCCACAGACCCAGGGGGGCTGACCGCCGGATTCACCTCTACCTCCGGGAGGGTGAAATCGTCATTGCCGTCAAATATCAGCTGCTCGATGGCCTCGGCATCGTCGCTGCCCCACCAATTGTCTAACAGGCTGATGTCAGGATCGGTAATGCCCAATGGCCAGTTGTACATATATATCGCAAGTCCATTCTCAGATACGATTTCGAATTGATTGGCGATGATATTCAAATCATAGGCAGCATCGGCGGTCGCCAGGCTGATGTTGATGAGACCAGCTATCTCGGCAGCACTGTTCAACAGGTTATTCTCAATGGTTATCTCAGACAGCCGGCCAAAATCAAAAGAGCTGAAAGCCCACAAACGAGCTGTCTCACCCTGCAATACTTTCAGCGAGTTTTCGGTAACTGCGAACGGCGGACTATGTTCTCCTACCACCGTGATGGTGACAGTATCCTTGGTTTCAATCTGGGGGGTACCCGTATCTCTAATTGTCATCTCGAATATCAGTTCTTCTCTCGACAGAACCTCTGGTGTCAAGAAACTGGGCCTTGCCGTATCAGCGTCTTCCAGCGTGACCGGGGAACCTGTTGTTTGAACCCATGAGTAAGAGGCTATGCTGCCGTCCGGGTCAGATGAGTTCGAACCGTCGAGTTTAACACGTCCATCTGAAACTACATATAAATCGTCACCGGCATTAGCATCGGGGGGGATATTTTCACTGTATACCAGAATATCAACCGTGTCCGTATCCTGCAGATCTCCTGTGTCTGTTACGGTTACCTGAAATGTGAACATTTGGCCTTCATCGGGCACGTTAGGTGGTGCGGTAAAGGTGGGGTTGGCGATTGTCGTGCTGCTCAGCCATGAACCGGACGGCCCTTCGATCTGATCCCACTCGTAGCTCTTGATCCCATAGTCGGGATCAAAGGATCCTGCTGCATTCAACGCCACATTCTGACCCTCTTGTATACCCAGATTCTGGCCGGCATTGGCAACCGGGGGTTCATTAGTACCATAAACCATAATTTCAAGCGACTTTGTGTCTGCATGGCCGTCATCATCGGTTACCGTCAAGTCGAAGACCAGGTTTTCAACGGACGCATCCACATCCGGTGCCGTGAACGTACCGTACGGTGAGTTAGGGTCTTCCAGGTCAACGGGGGTACCGCTGGTCTGTTCCCAGAAATACGCAGCAATGCCGTTGTCGTTTTCATCATTATCCAGGCTTAAGTTGATGCCATCACCTTGAACTTCCAGCTCTGTATTTACGATGGTGTTGTTTTTTATAATAATATCGTTCGAGCTCGTCTGCACAACAATCGCCTGGCTGTTGTTGATAAAATAATTGTTTTCGATTAACGCCCCTTCGATGGCCAGTCGAATTCCCTCTGCATGGTTGTGTATGTGATTTGCCATGATCCGGAGCTGACCGCTGGGTGATTGAACGGTAAGAATATCAGTGGCTGAAATCCCGATGCTCGGCGTGTAGCGGATGGTGTTGTTGGCCAGGTAAGGCTGGGCAGAAAACGTGGAAATTGCAGCGGAGCCATAAATGGTGGTGTTGCCGGCATATTCAATGATGCAGTGGTCGATGATACATCCGGTGGATGTATCTTCGTCCCAATCCTTGCTGATGTCCGTGAAGACAATCCCACCCCAAGGAAACGCCTTGTCTTGGGCTGTAAAAATGATGGGAGCGGTCTTGGTACCCTGTGCCTTCAGGGTTCCATCTACGCGAATGAAAAGACCTGTTTCAGACTTGATGTTCTCTTGAAACATAACCACGACAACACCCGGCTGGATAGTTAGAGTCACGCCTTTGATAATCTTGATATTTCCGGTTACCGTGTAGGGACTGTCAGCAGCAATCCATAGGGTGTCTTCATTGATGTTACCGCTCACATCATCAGCCAGGGAAAATGGTAGATGAAGGAAGAAAAAGAGGAGCATAATGGCGAGCATGAATGAAACAGATCTGCATCGAAACACGGTATTATCCTTTCTTCAGAGGGGGGGCGTTCTATTTTATAATAAATTTAAGTGTATATCTTTTTTGTCGGACAGTCAATTAAAACCGCTAAGCAACCTGCCGTGGTACAAGAACTACGCTATCGGAAACAAATCGGCAGAGCTATATTCTATTTGCATAGTGGGAACGCCTCCGAGCATTCACCTTCTCCCGGTTCTTTTCAAGGCATCGTTTCGACTTGGTAACAGCAGCCTTAAAAAGCAATTCCCTGAAACATGCAAGAAGGCCGGCATCGTTCATGGCAGCGCACACCGCGATGGCATCACCTTTCACGACATTCGTCGGACAGTAAAAACAAATATGTTGATGGCTGGCGTTGACAGAAGGATTTAAAGAGGGGAGGTTCAGAAAAATGTTGGCGGAAGTGCATGGGAATCGAACCCACCCGGGACGGTTTTAGCGCCCCACACCGGATTTGAAGTCCGGGAGCCTCACCAGTAAGCTGCGCACTTCCATTTGGAAAGACGCCAACATAATATAATCGAACGGTTTTTTGTCAAGGTTTTCTTTGCGTTCTTAGGGGCTTTGCGGTAAAAAGACGCTTATAATTCAGGAAGGAGTGATTTGAAATGATTAACAGAGAAAGGCTGGCGGAAACATTTACAGCATTGGTAAAGATTGATTCGGTATCCAAGGAAGAAGGCGAGGTGTCCAAAATGATCCAGGGGATGCTGGCATCTCTGGGCGCGGACATTGTCATCGACGATGCCGGTGAAAAAATCGGCGGCGACACCGGCAACCTGATCGCCCGGTTTAAAGGCAATACAGAAGCAGCGACCCTGCTGCTGAACGCACACATGGACACGGTTGAACCGGGCAGGGGTATCGTTCCCGTGTTCACGGACGGTGTGTTCACCAGTCAGGGGGACACGATCCTGGGTGCCGACGACAAGAGCGCCATTGCCATTATTCTTGAAGTTTTAAAGGTCGTGGGAGAAAACAACCTGGCCTGCGGTCCGCTGGAGGTGGTTTTCACAATCTGTGAGGAGATCGGGCTCCTGGGTGCCAAGTATCTTGATTTCAACACTATATCGGCAAATTACGGGTTTGCGCTGGATTCCGCCGACACGCGCGGCGTGGTAACCCGGGCACCCTCCGCCAATCATCTGGAATTCACGGTACACGGTAAAGAGGCCCACGCGGGAGCTGCTCCGGAAAAAGGCATCAATGCGATCCAGATTGCCGGAAAGGCCATTGCCGATCTCGACCTGGGGCGCATCGACGCGGAAACCACCTGCAACATCGGTGTGATCGAGGGCGGTCTGGCCACCAACATCGTACCCAATCTGGTCAAGGTAAAAGGGGAAGTGCGCAGCCATGACGATGAAAAACTGGCCGCGGTAACAAAAAAGATGGTTTCCGCGTTCAGTAACGCGGCCGCAGCAGGCCGGGAAAAATCCGGAGATACTGAAATTCCACATGTGGATACCCTGGTTGAGCATGAATTCACGCGCACTCATATACCTGAAGACCATCCAATGATAGCCCTGGCGGTAAAAGCGGCCGGCAATCTCGATCGAACCATGACTTGCAAAACAACCGGCGGCGGGGCGGATGCCAACGTTTTTTTTCAGCACGGGATCGTAACCGGTGTTTTGGGCACGGGCATGCAGAACATGCACACGGCCAACGAGTCCGTAAGACTGGACGCCATGGTCGATGCCGCCGAGCTGCTGCTTGAAATTTTGAGGTTGCACGCTCAGGGTGACGGATCATGAAAATAGCCTATTTCGACTGTTTTGCAGGCATCAGTGGAGACATGACCCTGGGGGCGCTCATGGATACAGGCGTGCCTCTTGAATGGCTGGTGGATCATCTGCAGGGTATGCCCCTAGACGGGTTTGAGATTATCATCGAGCCGGCTGTAATCCATGGCATCCGGGCCAAACAAGTGCACATAGAACTCCATGAACAGGATGTTGCCCGGAATTATGCCGATATAGAAGCGTTGATCGAAAAGAGCCAACTGTCCGCCGGCGTCAAAAATAACAGCCTGAAGATGTTTGAAAAAATAGCTGTTGCCGA
>JAFDAT010000540.1 GCA_019313725.1 Deltaproteobacteria bacterium | reverse complement strand
AGACCTTTCTCAACACGGAGTGAGGGCACGTCACTTTCTCAGTCCTGGCAGGACTGAAAAAATTCAACCTCGAACACAACTTCGTCGTTAAAAATATTTACGAATACTACGCCAAATGGATCCGGGAAGGCAAACTGAAGGTCAACTCCGACTGGAACAAAGATCTTAAGATCAAATTTACCGTGCAGGACCCTTGCCAGATCGTACGGAAAAGCTTTGGGGACCCCATTGCCGAAGACCTGCGCTTTGTCGTTAAATCGATTGTCGGCGAAGAGAACTTCATCGACATGCAGCCCAACCGCTCCAACAACTACTGCTGCGGCGGCGGCGGCGGATTTCTCCAGGCCGGATTAAAAGAAGAGCGTCTTCAATACGGCAAGTTAAAGGACGATCAAATCAAGGCGACCGGAGCCGATTACTGCATTGCCGGATGCCACAACTGCCATGCCCAAATCCACGAATTGAGCGAACATTACGGCGGCAATTACCCGGTGGTACATATCTGGACACTGATATGCCTCTCTTTGGGCATCCTCGGACCCAATGAGCGCGAATACCTGGGGGACGACCTCAAGGATGTGCTGGTATTTCACCCGGAAACAGCCATGTAAGCAAGGATGCTATCTGTTTTAAAATATATCCATATCGCATGACGATGACAGCTTAGGAGGGAAAATGATAGTTGCCAAAAGAAAACCCTTTAACGAAATAAAAGAATACATCCAGGACTACAAGAAGGTCCTGATAACCGGTTGCGGCACCTGTGTTGCGGTCTGTCTGGCAGGTGGAGAAAAAGAGGTCGAAGTCCTCAACACGGAATTGGATATGGCCCGAAAACTGGACAACAACCCGCTCACGACCGGAACCATCACCATCGAGCGTCAGTGCGATGTGGAATACCTCGAAAAGCTGGACGATCTGGTTAAGGATTACGAAGCCATCCTCTCCATGGCCTGCGGAGTTGGTATCCAGTTTCTGGCTGAAAGGTTCCCCGGGATACCGGTCTATCCGGCCGTGGACACCACGGGCATGTCGGTAAATATAGCTGTGGGGTGGTATGAAGAACGCTGCCGTTCCTGTGGCGAGTGTGTGCTCGGTTGGACCGGCGGTATCTGCCCGGTCACCATGTGCGCCAAGGGCCTCTACAACGGCCCCTGCGGTGGAACGAACAACGGGAATTGTGAAATCGATGATGAACAACCCTGTGCCTGGTTCAAAATTTACGAACGCCTGGCCACCCAGGATCGGCTGGACAATATCCTGAAAATCAAAGAACCGGTAGACTGGAACGATCAGATTCCGCGCACGCTGGTACAGCCTGGGTACAAGAAACCGGAAAAGGCTACCCAAGAGTAACGGTCTTCTCACCAATAACCAACTGCTTTTGAAATAGGGTGATCAATATGAGTACAGAGGGAAATGGTTTTAAATCAGGCAGTAACCTGGAAAAAATTCTGAAAGCCGGCCACTTTGCCTTTACAGGCGAACTGGGGCCTCCCCGCGGCAATGCGGCCGAAGAGGTCGTGGAAAAAGCGAAACACCTCAAGGGTATGGTGGATGCGGTCAACATCACCGACAACCAGACCGCCATGGTGCGAATGTCCAGCTGGGCTGCAAGTCTCCTGATTCTGCAGGAAGGGTTGGAACCTAATTTTCAGATGGTATGCCGGGACCGGAACCGCCTTGCCATGCAGGCCGACATTTTGGGAGCAACGGCCCTGGGAATAAAGAACATGCTCTGCCTTTCCGGCGACCACCAGAAGTTCGGCGATCACCCCAACGCCAAGGGAGTGTTTGACATCGACTCCATCCAGCTGATCGGTATGGTCAAAAAAATGCGTGATGAAGGCAAGTTTTTAGGCGGTGGCGACCTGGATGGTGTCCCCAAAATGTTCATTGGCGCTGCAGCCAACCCGTTTGCCGACCCCTTTGAGTGGCGGGTCCATCGGCTGGCCAAAAAAATCAACGCCGGTGTAGACTTCATTCAGACCCAGTGCATCTACAACATGGAAAAATTCAGAAAGTGGATTCAACAGGCCAACGACATGGGTTTGACCGAAAAGGTCTACATCCTGGCCGGTGTCACCCCCATGA
>JAFDAT010000157.1 GCA_019313725.1 Deltaproteobacteria bacterium | reverse complement strand
ACCCCGGCAGCGGAAGCTGCCGCTTCTGCCGTGATATCATCGGTTGTGGGGCCTAAGCCCCCGGTCACCACACCGATGTCGGCCCGGGTACTCATCTCCCCGATGACCACCGCCAGCGCATCCAATTCATCACCCACACAGTTATGGCGCTGAACGGCAATGCCGGTTTCTTCCAATTTTTCCGCAATGTACGCCGAATTGGTGTCCACCAGGGCACCCGAGCGGATCTCATCCCCTGTTGCCAGTATTTCTGCATTCATATCCATTCACCCTTTCATCCGAGCCAAACGCTATATCCAATTATCACGCAATGCGCTAGGCCTTTTAGCATACCCCATATAAAAATAAAACATCGCTTTTCCTCGATAAGTTACTGGGTGTCATCATTATGTCCCGGTTGATTTTTCAGGATCATCTCCCGTCTGTTTCTTGCAGTTATAGTATCTGTATTTTTTCTTTGCGTCTTCGGGGCTTTGTGGCAGAATACATGTTTGGAAGGAACTTCAGCAGCCTGCTTTGACCAATAGTTCGGATAAAAAGGACTCTCCGAAATAGATGCGGATCGTCTCCTGGATACCGCTGTCGATGCCTTCCGGCGCCGACTTTTTCCGGTTGCACGGAAATGATGTAAATTTCGGATCGACCGAAAGCTCGGGTTCGGGGCCGTCGCTGAGGGTGAGCGGCCAGATGGAACAGCATTTCGGTTTTACGTCCAGCGGAGACAGATCGAGATCAATGGCAGCGGAATGAAGTGAGCACAGGGTCTCTTCGGCTGCCGTGGTATAGGCAAAAACACATTGTTCGTTCTCATCGGCATCGATGATGAAGCATCCGTTTCCCACCGCATCAAAAACATTTTCATATTCCAGATCATTGCCGATGGATGCGGTGTACTTTTCGACCAGAGGCAGAAACCCGACAATGGTTTCAAGCTCTTTTTCACCAACGTGGATCTGATAACGGGAGCAACAGTTCGGCGCCCCCCGGCACACTTCAGGCAGGCAGCGGTGCTGGATGGACTTTAAAGCCTGCATGTCGACACGGATACCGTCCACAACGATCTTTGGTTGGCCATTATCTGACCACTCAGTTGAAAGCATGCTCCTTATTCCTTGCTTCAATAGTCGTTGTCATAGTAACCTTCCGGGTGTCGGCATAAACCGTATAAACGGAACCGCGATGATACCGACTTACCAGACGGTTTTCTCAAGGCATCCATCACCATTGTATTCATATACATTGGAAACGGCCATCAGCTCGGGTTTATGTTTTGTATCATGCTTCAGGGAATTGATATAGGTTAAAAAACGACTACCTGTTTCTAATGAAAGGAAGATCATCATGGACAATCTCCATGGGCATGTAAAAGAAAAAAAAGGCCTTATCATCCAGACCCGCCGTGACCTGCACCGTATTCCGGAAACCGCCTTTACGGAGGAAAAAACAGCTCGTTACCTTGCAGAAAAACTGGGTGAGCTTGATCTTGAAGTGGAGACCGGCATTGCCTCGCACGGACTCGTCGCCCTGATGAAAACCGGCAGGCCCGGGCCGACCCTTCTGTTCAGGGCGGATATGGATGCGCTTCCCATCACGGAATCCACCGGATTATCCTTTACTTCCACCCATGACGGCATCATGCACGCCTGTGGTCATGATGCCCACATGGCCATGGTGCTTGGCACAGCGGCTGTGCTGAACGATATGCGGGGACGGCTTTGCGGGAATATCAAATTTCTTTTCCAACCCGCCGAAGAAGGCCCGGGCGGCGCCAAACCCATGATCGACGCCGGCGTGTTGAAAAATCCTTCAGTGGACTACGTCGTTGGCTGCCACGTGTGGTCTGAAATACCTGAAGGCACCGTAGGGGTTGTATCCGGACCGTTCATGGCCGCTATGGACCGTTTCGACATCAGGATTTTAGGTAAAGGCGGGCATGGGGCCATGCCGCACGAGTGCGTGGATGCTCTCGAGGTGGGAACGCAGGTGGTCAACGCCCTGCAGCGCATCGTCAGCCGACGCTCCGATCCCCTGAAACCTACCGTGGTGACCGTGGGCACCTTCCATGCCGGCACGGCCTTCAATGTCATACCCGCGGTGGCGGAATTGAGTGGAACCACACGCACCTTCGACCCGGATGTATGGAAACGCTGGGAGTCCGACTTGCGCCAAATTATCAGCGGGGTGTGCGCTTCCATGGGGGCCGGTTTCGAGCTGAACTACACGCAGGGATACCCCGTAACCATCAACGATGCCGGCATGGCCGCAATGGTAAAAAAGTGTGCGGCCGGCGTCGTAGGCCAGGAGCGCACAGTAACCCCTAAAAAAACCATGGGGGGCGAGGATTTCTCCTTTTTTCTGCAAAAAGCCAAAGGCTGTTACTTTGCCCTCGGCGCAGGCCACGCGGGCGGTGCCTCGGTTCACAACCCGAAATTTGATTTCAACGAAGATATTCTTCTGATCGGAACGGAAACCTTTTGCAGTATCGCTTTAAGAATATTATCACGAAACGAATAAATTCATTTCGCGATAGTAAGGCTTCGCCACTATCTTTACCCCAACGTTGCAACTGGGGCGTTTGCGACATACCCTTAAGCGCGGCGGGTGGTCGCCGGCTTGATAACCCCGTCGTTAGCGTTGAGGCTATCGCTGCTCAGGTTCCCGCTTCTCTTCCTGGAAAACTTCACACGTCTTACACCATATGCGGATATTGCCTTTGCGAAATGTATTTTCACACACATCACGGCTGTACATTACTTGCGTGTCCCTTGGGCACTTAATCATTTTCTTCGGCATCTCTTTCTTCCCCTTTCAAAAAAGTGTATTTCTTTCTTCAGATTTACAGCCCTACCGCCAGGGTGCCCAGGATGGATACGATGACAAATGCGGCCATAAACAGACAATCACACGCTCCCTTGATCATTAACTTTTTCATGCAAACCCTTTTCATCCCATGTTTATAATTTTAAACCTCCTGTTAATTTATTATTGATATATGTTTATATTTATAAACTTTATAAATAAAAAAATATCACCGAATTTCCCGACAGACCCAGATAACCTTGCCGAGGATTCTAACCTGGTCCGCATCGTCCCCATCCAGATAGATGGGCAAATAGTCCTTGTTGTCGCTGCGTAACACAAGCTTGTTTGGGTGCTTTTCCACTCTTTTGACCATGATCGTATCTTCGATCCCTAAAGCGAAAATCGCTCCTGCAAGAATATTTTTCTGGCTTTGATCGATCAGAACGGTATCACCATCCCTCATTTCCGGCTCCATGGAGTTGCCAAAAATATCCAGCAGGACCATCTTCTCGGGGATTCCTTTTTTGGTCAGCCAGGCCTTGCGGAATGAATAATAGCCCTGAACGTCTCCCCCTACTTCGAAGGAACCGTTGCCGGCGCACAAGCGTGCCGATACCTTGGGTACCTTCTCAAAAGCGGAAGAGTCTTCCTGGGACCCGCCGACAGAGACCGGACCTCTGCCGGTTTCAAGCCACTCGGGGTTCAGCCTGTAAGAACGATACAATTGCAGGAACCAGCGATCCGGGATGGCGCCTTTTTTTCGAGCCTGGGTTACTGCGGAGCGGTTGATCTGCAGTATCCTTGCCAGATCGGTCTGGGAATCTATACCCGCAGCCTCAAAAACCCTGTTCAGAAAATTGTCGAAATCCACACCGGTCATGAAGTTTGCCTTTATAGGGTTGGTATTTTTAACAAACCTGCTGTAAAGTTGAAAATTCATATAAACAGTGTTGTTTATGCTTATATACATAAAATATTATTTATTGCAACCTTTATTTTAGGGCATCTTATCAAAATTCAGCCCTGCCGGAACTTGATAATTGAACGGGGGGGGGGTAAGATCATGCCTTATCAACCGCACTGCGCCACCTTTTCAACACGGATTGACGTTCTTCTTCTTCTATTTCAGGTATAAATGTCCGGTCCTCTTTCCAGACCCCGGCGATATCGTCAAACCCATTCCACATGCCTGCTCCTATGCCGGCCAGCAGGGCCGCGCCCAATGCCGTGGTTTCAACAATCTGCGGCCGCACGATGCTGCACCCCAGAAAATCCGCCTGCAACTGCATGAGCAGGTCGTTGGCACTGGCCCCGCCGTCGACCTTCAACCGCAGAAGATGCCGGCCACTGTCTGATTCCATGGCTTTGAGAATGTCCACATTCTGCAGGGCAATACCCTCCAGCGTTGCCCGGGCAATATGCGACCGCTGTGTTCCCAGGGTCAACCCGGTGATCGCCCCGCGCGCTTCGCTGCGCCAATGCGGTGCCCCGATGCCCACGAAAGCCGGGACGACGGTAACACCACCCGCATCCGGCACCTGAGCAGCCAGTGCCTCAATCTGAGATGCACTCTCGATGATCTGAAGGCCGTCACGCAGCCACTGAACGGACGATCCGGCAATGAATGCCGACCCTTCGAGGGCATAGGTGGTCTTTCCCCCGATATGCCAGGCAACGGTTGTCAGAAGCCTGTTTTTACTCGGGACAGGCTTATCCCCCGTGTTCATGAGCAGAAAAGCACCGGTCCCGTAAGTACACTTGGCTTCACCTGTTTGGAAACAGGCCTGTCCGAATAGCGCGGACTGCTGGTCTCCGGCCATTCCGCATATGGGAATCCCGTCCGGCAGCCCAGGAACATTTTTAGTATGGCCATATATCTCGGAGCAGCCCCTAATTTCGGGAAGCACCTCTTGGGGAATGTCTAAAATAGAACACAGCTGTTCATCCCAAGAAAGGGATTTGAGGTCCATCAGCAGGGTTCGTGAAGCATTGGTTGCATCGGTAACGTGGGCATGCCCGTCGGTCAATTTCCATGTCAGGAAGGTGTCGATGGTCCCTGCCACCACCCTTCCGGCTGCGGCTTCTTTCCGTAACCCGGGAATATGATCAAACTGCCATTTCAGTTTTGTGCCACTGAAATAGGGATCAAGCAACAGACCGGTCTTCTGCTGAAACAGCGCCTCATACCCCGCTTGCCTAAGCTGTTCGCAGGTGTCGGCTGTACGCCGGCACTGCCAGACAATGGCGTTGTAACAAGGTTTGCCGCTTGCAGCATCCCATACCAGGTTGGTTTCCCGCTGGTTGGTAATACCGATTGCACGGACTTCGGCGGGTGAAACATCACTTGCCGAAAATGCTGCGGCCATGGCCCCGAGCACGGAATCCCAGATCTCATCAGGGTTGTGTTCAACCCATCCCGGCTGCGGGTAGATCTGCCTGAACTCCTGGTAGCCGTGTGCCCGGATATTGAGTTCGTGGTCCAGAAGGACGACAGTTGTTCCGGTTGTTCCCTGGTCGACGGACAGAATGATCCCCGGCATGATCCCCTCCTCTCACAATTCGCGTTAGATGAATCCAGAAAGCTGAGCTGTCAATATTTCTACCCGCTTCGTCTCCCAAAATCAAACGCAAACTGCCATTGGTAAAATTTGACATCTATCTGACAGCTTGCTACTGTATCGACGATCACGGCACCGGCATATGTCGAAGTTTTGCAACACCGCTGAGCGGGATGGATGGGCGCTGAAAACTCCCTTTTTAAGCGAGCCATTAACCCCAACGTCGCATCGGCAATAGTGCCGTACATATCTCTTTCTGAATCGAATAAGTAAACCTTCTAATATGAAGAGGTCGGTCATGAATAATTTCAAGGAAAACATCAGTTCGTTTACAGGCCAGAAAGGTAATGAAATTTTCTACCGGCACCTGCCGGCTGATAAAGAAAAGGCGCGGCTGGTGGTTGCCCACGGACTGGGCGAACACTCCGGCAGGTACAACAACATCTTTGACCGCTTCGTACCGTCAGGTATTTCAATATGGGCGCTGGATTTTTGCGGTCACGGTAGAAGCCAGGGAAAAAGGGGGCACATCGATACCTTTGAGCAGTATACGCTTGACCTTAAAAGGCTGGTGGGTCTATCCCGCGAGAGTGCCCCCGACGGCACGAAGGTCTTCCTCCTGGGCCACAGTCTCGGCGGTTTGATCGCGCTGAACTACACGGAACGGTATTCCGATACCATCGACGGCGCCATTGCCTCATCACCGGGCCTGGGCATGAAGGTCCAGGTACCGGCGGTAAAGGCCTTCATGGGAAAAATGATGTCTTCGATCTGGCCCGGCCTTTCCATGGGCAACGAGCTGGATGCCACCAAAATCAGCCATGACCCTGACGTTGTCAATGCCTACCGGGATGACCCTCTGGTGCACGACAGAGTCACCGCCCGGTTTTTTACGGAATACCTTGCAGCCATGGAAGCCACCAATGAAAACGTGTCCGGAATTGGTGTGCCGGTTCTGTTGCAGGTTGCCGGAGACGATCACCTCGTGAACGCACAGACATCAAAAGTGTTTTTTGAAAAAATCGCGGTAAAGGACAAAACCCTTTGCTTCTACGACAGCCTTTACCATGAAATCTACAATGAACTCCCTGCGGATCGAGGTGCGGTTCTCGATGACCTGGAAGCCTGGTTGAAATCGCATGCCTAACACCGATTGTGGCGGCAACCATTCCTAATAGGATCCAGAGGACCAGGTTTTAAATACTGGCATAAATGTGAGCAGGGAATTGCTTATGAGTAAATTACATTCAAAGGCAGGGGCGGCAGCTTCCAGATACCCGGTTTGGGCAGAATGTGCTGACCGCCGACCGTTAGCCAGGAGAGGTCCGGGTTAACGTCTCTCAGCTTGCCGTCGTCCGGAGGCCTGGCCTGGTTAGTGTAGGCGTAGGTGGTCTGAAAAATACAGACACTTTGTTTCCCGGCACGCGCTACAACGTAGTTTTTCTTGAAAGTGATGGGTTTGATCCTGCTGACGACTGCGATGTCGTTGATTTCACTGTCGGAGAACTTCATCAAAATGGCCCGACTGGCACCGCGCTCCGAGATTCTTATCAGTGCTCTGGATTCACTGCTGCCGGCATACACAGTGGTGATGCAGGGTATTCTCTTGAAGTACTGAGCAGCCACAATTGCAGCCGTTCTTCTACCGCCGACCATGACGGGGACACTGTAATACTCAAAAAACTTTTTCTGCAGGTTCTCGGCGCATTTATCACCCTTTTCATAGAGGTCCTTGGAGATATATCTGAGATCGCGAACCAGGTCCTCGGCAGCCTCTGCGATGGGCCAGTCGATACGTACATGGAAGTGGGAAAGGGCATACCGGTTTCTAGTCTTGCTGGCTTTGTCCCGCTGGATAAGAATGGCATAATCCACGGGCAGCAGATCTCTCAGGAAGTTGAAAAAGTGGGCTGACTCCAGGTATTTCTGGTTCCGATCAAACTTTTCCGACAAGGAGAGGGCTTCCGAATGCAGCAGGTTTGTTTTGGTGGTCTTGTTGACATCGAAAAACCGGATGTATTTTTTATGGATAGAATGGACGAAGTCCTCGACAAAAATCACCAGAAAAGTGTTGTGGTGTTTGTACTCCAGATCCGGAATCCGGGCACGGGGCTTGAGTTCCCGTTTTTCCACAAAAGGATATTTTTCTTTTTTGGAAATAAAATTACTGTAGGAATCTCGTAGTAGGAACGCCTCAGCCGGTTTGCCTGGCTCAACTCCTCGCGTACGCTCCAGAATGCCACTTTGCTCTCCTGCTGTTTCATGAGGTTCACACGTTTCTGTATTGTCTATGCCTGTTATGCCGTTGACTATCAGACTTCAGGAAAATCATATCATTATTTTATTTAAGCGTCAACTAAGGGTTTGCTCAGAAATAAGTTCACAGATTTTTGAGCGAGCCCTAAGGGTTTGCTCAGAAATAAGTTCGCAGATTTTCAGCGTTCAGGCGCCCGCTCAGCAAGGCACGAAAATGTAGAAATATCTGGCATATGTCGAATTTTCGTAACACCGCTGAGCGGGATGGATGGGCGCTGAAAATGTGAAGTTATTTTTGAGCGAGCCCTAAGCTTGACCGCTCTGCTGGTTTTGCTTCTCCAACCATCGAGACAGCGGGTCACGGTAACGATAGCCGGCCCAGGCGGCCAGCACGCTGATCAGAAGTACAAATACAAGCAGAATATAGTTCTCTTCAAAGAGCATGGCCCCCTGAAGGCTCAGGATAAAAGTTCCGGGCATCCGGCCGACGGCCGCCATCAGAACAAAGACCTTAAGCGGCATTGCGCTCAGGCCTAGAAACAGACAGAGGTAATCCTTCGGAAAACCGGGAAATATAAAAAAAATAAAAATCAGTATGGCACCTTTCTGGCTTACGAGACTGTCAAAACGAGCCAGGTGTCTGGCCGGAATCATTTTTCGGATGAAACGTTTTCCGAAAAAACGGCCGATGCTGAAGTTGATCCATGAACCGATTGTCAAAGCAATGCTTGAATAAATGAACCCGCTTACAGCGCCGAAGAGATAACCACCGATAAAGCCTGTCGCTTC
>JAFDAT010000539.1 GCA_019313725.1 Deltaproteobacteria bacterium | reverse complement strand
TAGTAGGTCTTCTTCCAGGTTGCCGGTATGATGCGGGTCTTTCCGCTTTCCACAGCTGCTATGGCTTTTTCGGCAAGCGGCTTGGCCTTGACGAACCACTGCTTGGAGAGATTGGGCTCCACAATGGTCTTGCACCGGTAGCAATGGCCGACGCTGTGGGTGTGGGGCTCGATTTTTTCAACCCGGCCTTCGCTCTGCATGGCTGCGACCACAGCCTTGCGACACTCGAATCGGTCCATCCCGGCGAATTGGCCGGCTTCGGCGGTCATGATGCCGTCATCGCCGATGACTTTGATGCTCGGCAGATCGTGACGCCTGCCGATTTCAAAATCGTTGGGGTCGTGGGCCGGCGTAATTTTCAAGGCCCCGGTACCGAAAGACATGTCCACGTACTTGTCCTTGATAAAGGGGATTTCGCGTTCCAGGAGGGGCAGGATCAGCTTTCGCTCGCCAACATCGAGGTATCTTTCATCATCCGGATTGGCAGCCACAGCTGTGTCGCCAAGCATGGTTTCAGGCCTTGTGGTGGCGATGACAACTTCACCGCTGCCGTCTGCGAACGGGTATTTGAAATGGTAGAGATGCCCGTCTATGTCCTCATGTTCTACCTCGAGATCGCTCAAGGCGGTGTGGCAGCGGTGGCACCAGTTGATGATGTACTGCCCGCGGTAGATGAGACCTTCTTCATAGAGCTGAACGAAAACTTTGCGAACCGCCAGGGAGAGGCCCTCGTCCATGGTAAAACGCTCACGCTTCCAGTCACACGAGGCGCCCAGGCGTTTGAGCTGGTTTATGATGGCGTCTCCGTATTCCTGGCGCCATTCCCAGACAGCCTCGATGAATTTCTCGCGGCCGACCTGATGGCGGTCCAGACCTTCGGCGGCCAGTTTCTTCTCAACCACGTTCTGGGTCGCGATACCGGCGTGATCGGTTCCCGGCATCCACAAAACATTGTCCCCCTTGAGCCGGCGATACCGGCACATGATATCCTGCATGGTATTGTTCAGGGCATGGCCCATGTGCAGTACGCCGGTTACGTTGGGGGGCGGGATGACGATGGAATAGCTCGGCTGATCACTCTCGTCGCTGGCTGCAAACAACTGCTCTTTTTCCCAGTATTCGTACCACCGTTTTTCCACTTCACGGGGTTCATAGGCTTTGTCGATCAAATTGGAACTCATGAGTTTTAACTCCATTTATTAATGTCAAAAAAATAATCACGAATAACGCGAAATTTGAAAAACACGAAACTTTCAATATCTGTTCGTGATTTCATTTTTTCGTGATTTCGTGATGAAAAGACCGTCTTTATTCCAGTCAGAACCAGGCTGCTGTTTTTCGGACAACTTCAACGCCCTCAAGTACGAAAATTTGTCCGCATCAGGGCATTTGTTTTTTAATTTCTCTTGCAACCGCCTCTTCAATTCGTTTGCCGATTATGTCTTCAAGTTTTTCATCCAGAATTCTGGCAACAATGGTTTCGACCCTTTCCCCCAACGTGCTGTCGGCTGCCTCGAAAGGTGAGTCCTCTGCCTGGCCGGTTGTAGTTTCCATATCGTCCGCATCATCAAGGATGTCACGGTTAAATTCGGATGTCAGATCGATCCCGAGATTATCCACAAGATCTGTTTCGCTTTCGATCAGATTGTCTGTGTCAATGGGATCCCCGTTCCCCAATATGATGGCCGGTTCGGGTGCTTCATCAACAATTTCATCCGCAGACAGCGCCGTCTCTTCATCCGGGTCGATGGTGGCGTGCTCCAAGCCGGTTTCGACATCAGGGCTGCCCGTTTCATCAAGCGTCGACTGGATGTCGTCGATAAGGTCCAGAATTTCCTGATCATCGGAAGGTGCGGGAACGGAAACCGGAGACGCCGTTACAATATCGCTGTCGTCGTCAGCCTCATCCATTGCTTCCGTCAGGTTTAGGATGTGGTCTTCCGATTCCGGTTGAAGGTTTTCAACAACCGGTTCGGCCAATGCGATCACATCTTCCAGGCTGTCATCGGTCCTCTTCATCCGGCGGTTCTTGCGAGATCGGTTCGATCAGGTCAAGAATGTCCTCCTGGTCGTCGGTTTCATCAGCGATATCGGAGAGATCAATGATGTCCTCTTCATCCGGCGGTTCTTGCGAGATCGGTTCGATCAGGTCAAGAATGTCCTCCTGGTCGTCGGTTTCATCAGCGATATCGGAGAGATCGCTGACGTCCTTTTCATCCGGCGGTTCCTGCGAGATCGGTTCGATCAGGGCAAGAATGTTCTCCTGGTCGTCGGTTTCATCTGTGATATCGAAAAGGTCGATAATTTCTTCGTCTTTCTCTGCATCTTTTTCAAAGGGATCGTTGTTTTTTTCCATGTCAGCCCCCGTCTCACAGAAATCAGAATAAGCGAGTTTAATGTTTGCTACAGATATGCCCGCTGGTAGATTTAACCCCATAGTTGCATAAACAACATGACAAATAATTGAAAATCCGTATCATATGGAGCCTTTTAAGTCAATATGTTGAAAAAAATGATGATTCGTGGAATACATACGCCATAGAATAATCTAAACTGAGGAATAATTTTTAGCGGCGAAGCCGCGTTTCATAAAAGTACGAAGCGGTTTTATATTTTGAGAAGATTTTACTCTCCCCAGAAACTTGATACCGGCAAATTCGTTACCATTACAGGGACGGATGCAATGCACATCTCAAAGGTGCTGCGTCTGAAGGCAGGGGACACAGTCTCTGTTTTTGACGGCAGGGGGCATGAATTTGAATGCTGTATCAAATCAGTATCTTCCGGTGAAGTGGTTCTTGCCGTTGTGAAAGCCTATCTGTCTAAATCAGAGCCGGCGGTCCATATAACTTTTGCCCAGGCCATGCTGAAGAGCAAGAAAATGGATACGCTGATCAGGCAGGCTACAGAGCTCGGTATCTCCAGGTGGGCCCCTTTTTTTTCAGAAAGGTCTGTCCCCACACCCGACCATAAACGCCTGGCGGCCAGACTGGAAAGGTGGGATAAAATTGGTCGGGAGTCTCTCAAGCAGTGCGGTCGGGATATTTTAATGGAGGTTTCCAGCCCGGCATCCATGGAAGCGGTGTTGAAACAGGGGCAAACCTGTGACCGCAAAATCATATTCTGGGAATGTGAATCGAATCCCCTTGACACTGCCGTGCCAATGACGCCGGAAAGCATCTCGAGCATCATCGTAGTTGTGGGTCCGGAAGGGGGATTCTCCGCCCAGGAGATCGAACTGGCTAAGTCCCTCGGCTATGTAACCGCCGCCCTTGGACCGAGAATCTTGAAGGCTGAAACTGCAGCTATTTCGGCTGCCGTGCTCATACAATATTGTTTCGGTGATATGGGCGAAAAAGCTGAATTGAGCGATTGTTGAGGTTGCTGCAGCTACAAGGAAGATGCTGTTTCGCTATAGTGGTTTATGCGGTATGGCATCTGACACAGTAGATGCGGTAAGATCGGCGATCCCAGAGGGGCTCAAATTATAAGAATTCAAATGGATAAAATCCAATGAAAATAAAATCTTACCATGCTTAAAATTTGAGACGATCAGTTCGGGTAAAATTCTCTTGACAACCTATAAACCTTTTATTAGATGTAACAGTCTCTTTCGGGAACGCCGAGGTAGCTCAGTCGGTAGA
>JAFDAT010000156.1 GCA_019313725.1 Deltaproteobacteria bacterium | reverse complement strand
CGTTTGGCAACGGCCCGGTATATGAGGACCGAGGGAATCTGTACACCCTGTTCGCAGGGCATGCAGTATTCACAGCGGTGGCAGAATTCTTCACCCAGGGTGGAACGAGTGCCTTGCATGTCTTCACGGTCCCCAGAGGAGATACTTTTCCTGTTTTGATAAAAGCCGACGACTTCGTCAACCTCGGCAGTCGTTTTGAATCCTGGTATTGGCACGATATCGGGATGCTGCTGCAGGTATCGAAAACAGAGGTCTGCCCGTTCGAGCATACCCCCGCCCAGGGGTTTCATGCCGATAATGCCTATGTCTTTCTTTCCGGCCAGGGGGAACAGTTCATCCAGGGGGTCATTTTCGATAAAATTGAACGGGAACTGGATGGTTTCGAAAAGATCGGTCTCCAGCGCGACCATGGCGGTCCGGATACTGTGGGAAGAGACGCCGATATGACGGATTTTACCGGATTCGCGGGCTTTGAGCACAGCCTCCATGGCACCGCCGGGTGCGAGCACCTGGTCGAGCGTCTCCTGGTTGGAAATATTGTGGAGCTGGTAGATATCGATACAGTCCGTATCGAGTTGCCTTAGCGAAAGGTCTATGTGGGCAGTTGCTTCTTCTTTTCCCCGCTCGGTGGTTTTGGTTGCGATGACCACTTTGTCTCTGACAGAAGCCAACGCTTTCCCGATTTTTTCCTCGCTGGTGAAATACATGTTGGCGGTGTCGTAGAAGGTAATGCCGAGATCGTAGCAGTGTTGGACGAGGTTGACGGCTTCATCCATCGGCAGGGGGATGATGGGGATGCCGCCAAAGCCGATTTCTGAAACCTGCAGTTCGGTTTTTCCCAGCCGGATCTGTTTCATGGGACCCTCCTTGTTATGACAAGACTAACCCATCAAAGTCATAAATTCAAGAGGATGTCGGGGGGGAAAAAGCGGGCAGGATTGATCGTCCAATCCTGCCCTTATTTATGCGTCTATGTTCCACAGGCAATCTTCAAATTGAGCCTGGGTTACACCCGCAAATCGATTTTGCTTAAATTTTCATGCACGACTGCGTACAACGAAGCATGAAACATAGATTTATATTGAAATGTCATAGCTATCCTATAAAAATTGGGCATAAGCATATTTTTCAGTAACCTTTTTAAAAATATTACGTTATAAGATTTTAGCCATATGAATAGCTTAGGTTTATTCTATTGAGTTTTCAGTTTCGCAGTTATATCGAGCCTGCGGCAGTGATGGTAACCATTCCGCTGGCGATGATCGGTATTGTCTGGGGTCATGTTTTAATGGGCATCGAGGTATCAATGCCCAGCATTATGGGCGCAGCTTCTCTGGCATCAACTGTGCTGGTATTACTGGTCGTGCCGGCGATATTTTGTGTTTTCAATGATTTCGGGTGGGTATCGGTAGAAAAGGGGCAGGATTGACACGCCGGAACTCTATTGCCAACGGTGCCGCATAACATATGACCTGTGCGACAAACTCGTTAAAATATGATTTATTTCAGAACCATACTAGAAGGCGGTTCATAATTTAGTAAATCCGAGAAGTATTTTTTGTATATGCCGCGATCTCTTGTTAAGATACCATCACACCCGGTCAAAGCAAAGCCTCCGATATAAAAATCGGATAAGAAATGTTCCTTTTGATTGAGTTTTTTGCCACAATTCGGACAGGTGGTTTTGGACTTTTTTTTCAAGTATTTCATCCACCGCTCACCGGCGATAGAGACCGATTTGAGATCCAAAGGTTCGATCCCGATTTTATGTTGCTTTAAAAAGAGAGAAATCTGCTTTGTATCTCCTTGAAACTGCGGCATGAGTTCAGCGAATACGACTGCCGGAATAGCGAGTGTTTCCTTTGCTGTGATTGCCATGTACAGTTTTTCCTGAAAAGACCTGAATTCATCTTTTAATATATCAATTAGTATAGTTGTATCTATACAGATTTTCAAATGATTTCACCTCTTATGTCATCCATGTACTCATCGGTTTTCTGGGGGCCTTTGAATTTACCGCGCCACTTTTTTATTAAGGCATTAATCGGATCCACTACCAGAATAAATTGGCTACCCTGTTTAGCTATTTCTACCTCATTTCCCGGAACAATTCCAAGCTCATTTCGAACTTCAGGCGGAATTGTGATTTGGTATTTTGCTGTAACTTTACTCATGATTATATCTCCCTTGACCTGGTATGCTATTTATTGAATTATGGTATACCATGCGTTGCGGACTGTCAAGTTGTGAATGTGGATATGGTTGCTACGCATAGGTATTTTGGCTGTTTTCGCCTTCCTGGTTGCTTCTATAGCAACCTTCAATTGTGTTTAACCGAGCAGGATTTGGAACTCTGCACAGAGCGAGTTGAACAACGCATCGCTCTAACCTTGCTGCGTCTTTTGCGGAGCGCGGGCGTAAAGACTTCCGAAGGCATATACATCGACATTCCGCTTGGCCGTCAAAATATCGCCGACTATACCGGGACGACACTGTACACGGTGAGCCGTACGCTCAGTTCTTGGGAAAAAAGGGGCTGGATAAAATCCAGTCGTGAGCGGGTCGTCATCACCGATCCTCATTCTCTGGTCCAATTTTCCGAAACTATCTGACCGACAATATTCTGTTCAACACGCCGCTTGTCTTCCACCACTCCCTAAACCCCATACAGGAAAGCCGGAGAACTTCAGATCCTGTGTTGCTGAGGATTCGAAGTAAAAAACTACGACTTCACCCTCAGACGCCTTGGCTCTGAAGCCCTCCGGCTTTTGCAACACTGGGGTAAATTCGCATAAAAAATATCCTTATTTGCGCCAGCGCAAAGACGCGGGGGAAATTAATGATTATTCTTGTTCCGAATGATCGTGGAAAGGAAAATAATTGTGAATGCAAATATATCAACCGATATTACCGTCAAAGAACTTCTGGAACGTTACCCCCAACTTTTGCAAACGTTCATGGATATGAACCTGATGTGTGTGGGGTGTCCCACAGAGGCTTTTCACACCCTGGCAGAGGTCTCCCAAGAGTACCATCTCAGCCTTGATCAATTGCTTGAACGAATTTACGAGACGCTCAGAAACAGTGATGTGCCAGAGGACGGCTAATATAGAAGAACATCAGGCTTAACATTCCCCGGAATTCGGAAAACGCTTTGCCATTGGCAAGGCCGATCTTTCAATAAACTTAAAACTTATCCATAATCCAAGAAGGAGGAATATCATGTTTTGTTTTCAATGTCAGGAAACCGCCAAGAACACCGGCTGCACCGTAAAAGGAGTTTGCGGCAAGCCGGAAGAAACCGCCAACCTTCAGGACCTCTTGATTTTCGTACTTAGAGGAATTTCAGTCTACGGCGAAAAGCTCAAGGAACTGGGTGCCGCCGACCGCACCAACGATGATTTTGTCGCCCAGGGCCTGTTTGCTACCATTACGAACGCCAACTGGGACAATTCACGTTTTGCCGGGATGGTCACCGAAGGCCTCCAGCGAAAGGACCAGGTTCGATCCAAGTTTCTGGCTGCGTACAAAGAAAAAAACGGTAGTGATTTCGACGAAGTGCTACCCCAAGCCGCTACTTGGACAGCCGATCCATCTGCTTTTGCCGAAAAGGCAAAATCTGTGGGAGTTCTATCCACCGACAACGAAGATGTGCGTTCCCTGCGCGAGTTGTTGATCATCGGGTTGAAAGGGGTCGCCGCTTATGCCGATCATGCCGCCATCCTGGGATTTCAAAAAGATGAAATCAACGATTTTATCATGGAAGCCCTGGCATCCACCACAAAAGACCTGACGGTTGATGAGATGATTGCGCTGGTCATGAAAGCCGGTGAAACAGCGGTCAACACCATGGCTCTGCTGGATGAAGCCAATACTACGGCCTACGGCAATCCGGAAATCAGCGAAGTGAACATCGGCGTGGGCAAAAAACCGGGGATTCTGATCACCGGCCACGATTTAAAGGACATGGAAGAACTGCTCAGGCAGACCGAAGATACGGGTGTGGATGTATACACTCACGGTGAAATGCTGCCGGCCAACTACTATCCGGCCTTTAAAAAGTACGGTCATTTCGTGGGCAACTATGGCGGCTCATGGTGGCATCAGAACAAGGAATTCGAATCGTTTAACGGTCCCATCCTGTTGACCACCAATTGTCTGGTGCCTCTGAAAAAGAACAACACTTACCTGGACCGGCTCTTTACCACCGGTGTGGTGGGTTATGAGGGTGCTGCGCACATCGCCGAACGTCCTGAAGGCGCCGCCAAAGATTTTTCAGCCCTTATCGAAAAGGCCAAAACCTGCGATGCGCCCACCGAAATAGAAACCGGCACCATCGTCGGCGGATTCGCACACAACCAGGTACTGGCCCTGGCCGACAAGGTGGTGGATGCGGTAAAATCCGGCGCCATCAAACGTTTTGTGGTCATGGCCGGATGTGACGGCCGCCAGAAAGGTCGCAATTATTACACGGAAGTGGCTGAAAATTTACCCAAGGACACGGTGATCCTCACCGCCGGCTGCGCCAAATACAGGTACAACAAGCTTGCCCTGGGTGACATCGGCGGTATTCCTCGCGTACTCGATGCCGGTCAGTGCAATGATTCGTATTCCCTGGCCGTGATTGCCCTGAAACTGAAAGAAGTGTTTGGATTGGAGGATATTAACGATCTGCCGATCTCGTACGATATCGCCTGGTACGAACAAAAGGCAGTTGCCGTGCTCTTGGCCCTGCTGTTTCTCGGTGTCAAAGGCATTCGACTGGGGCCGACGCTGCCGGCATTCCTCTCTCCCAACGTGGTCAAGGTGTTGGTAGAAAAGTTTGATATTAAACCCATTGGAACTGTTGAAGAAGATATCGCGGCCATGATGGCCGGGAAATAATACAACGAATGATGGTCTCAACCGCAGAGGATGCAGATGTTCGCTTAAAAAGTGGATGAATGGTTTTGCTTTGAGAACGCTGAGGAATCTGCGGTTGACCCATTCGGTTTTAAATGAAAGATGTGCAGCAAGATACGAAGGATAAGAAAAAATGTCGATTCCAGGAAATCTTTTAACAACAGCCATGGCCGTTATGCCGCATACGGATGCGGAACGCGCGCTTGAAATGGCGTTATCTGTGGATGTTCCCTTCTGGCCCCAGTTGCCGAATTACAACTATTATGAAGATATGTATGTCCAGGCGGCTGAGCATTTTCCGGGTATCCTGCTGGATCTGGACAAACGGACTTTAAGATTTTCCATGGAAAAATTTATTTTGGAACTGGAAGAAACTCTGGGATATTTTGATGAGCCGTCGTATTTTGATATCAGCAGGGAATATTCAGTGGTTTATCACCGTTTTCTCGAAATGGATTTGTCCGATAGGCCGGCCATCAGGGGACAGCTTGAGGGGCCGGTCAGTTTTGGCTTTAATGTTTTAGACCAGGATGATCGTCCGATTCTTTTCGATGACACTGTACGTCCTTTCATGTTCGAATTCATGGCCAAAAGAATTAATGTGCAACTGGACAGACTAAAAGCACGTAATGACAATGCATTTATGTTTGTTGACGAACCCGGGCTGCAGTATCTTTTTTCCGCTATGTCAGGGTATACTGAATTTAAAGCAAAAGGCGACCTTGATCTTTTCTTTTCAATGATTGATCGACCGCGCGGCATACATCTTTGCGGCAACCCGGACTGGGATTTTTTACTGGGATTGGATCTTGATATCCTTTCTATTGATATCTACACAAACGCGGAAATTTTTTCATCCTATGCCCCCTCAATCAAACGGTTTCTCGATAACGACGGTATTATTGTCTGGGGAATCGTCCCTACAGGTTTTGAAGCTTTTGAAAAAGAGGATATGAGCTCCTTAACAGCTCAATTGGAGAACGTGTGGCAGATTCTGGCAAAAAAGGGCATTGATATCAACTACCTGTTAAGCAGAAGTATGCTTTCACCGGCGACCTGCTGTCTTGTTAATCCCGATAAGGAAAAAACCGTGGACAAAGCTTTTTCAATTGTACAAAAACTTTCCAGTATACTCCGTACGAAGTATAATCTTGACTAGATAACCGTAATTCTTTGCAAAGCCCCACATCATCATCGATGTCGCTTGTGGCTGTTTCGGATTTGATATCATGTACGTGTTGAAGAATGATATCGCGGGTTGTGGCGCCGACCACTGGAAGATAAAATGGGCGAAAAAGTGGTAAAACCAGATGTACTTGAGTATCGATGCCCAAAATGTGGGGCAAAATTAACCTCAATGCGATGCAGGCTTGACACGCCGGAACTCTACTGCCAACGGTGCCGCATAACATATGATCCGCGCGACAAAAAACTCGTCAAATAATTCCGAGCATATTCGTCAGAATTGCCATAGAAATTTTCTTCTCTGAGTTTCTCAGCAATATATCCGGCCAGAACCTTTTCAATGATCTCAAGTTCAGAGGTGGTTCTATATTTGAATCATTTTTTAGCAATTAGTATATTAAGATTCTGGATTGTCGAGCATTGTTCTAATAACTTTTTCCATATGAATATAGTGAGAACCTTTCCAGTAAATCTTATCGCAAGATTGGCACTGAACATATTCATTGCAGAATTCTCTTGTCTTTGGGGGGATTTTCTCTAAAATATCTTCTTTTAACACAATATTTAGTAGGGTATTACACCAAAGGCACCGTGTAAAAGGCTCAATTATTTCCTTAATATCTAAGTAGTCTATAATTCGTTTTATTTGTTTCGTCGTTGCCGCAGGGCGTATAAAAATTCCATGGCTTACATCTTTGAATTTAAGTAGTTTTCTGCTCGTTGTTAGTATTATTCTATTCTCCTTTTTAGAAATCTCAATAATTTCTCGAATAGATAACAAGGAATTATAATATACATCAAATCCGAGCACCCGCATGTATTTAGCTATTTTTCCAAGGTGAACATCAGTTATAAATTTAGTCCTACGAAGAGGAAAAATTCTTAAATGTGTGACATCTATAATATTGAGGGATTCAAAAACAGGATATACACTTACCCGATCTTTATCTTGGAGAATGTAATGAAAATCTACCGATTTTCCATTTACCAGGATAAGATCAATTTCTGTATGAGGAGCTCCCAAAGATTCTATTATATCCTTTATAGATCTTTTCCCTTCAAACTTTACATCAAAATCAACCTTTTTTCTATGCACTGGAAGAAAATCATTTAATTCCTCATAAAATCGGAATGTTGTCTTCACCTTCATATTAGTATTCCATAAGTGTTCTAATAATTATTGCATTCCGACCGTACTCTTTCTGGGCCTCGGATGGTCCCGGTTGAGTCCATTCAGGTTCTTTGTACAGCATCCACCGAACTGGAAACCGATTTGCAGTTTTCTCCGCTGGTCCTGGCAAGATCAACCCTTCTGAATTTTATAAATGATGGAAAAATATTCAATCTACCACTTTACGCCATATCGCTGTTGGCGAAACTGGTCTTTCCGGTCAGCCATTAACAGTTTTTAGTATCTCCGTATCGTTCACTTTAAAAAATCATTGCCAATGAGTCAATTATAATCTATTATCGCCTCAAAACATGAGCCGATAAAAGGTGTGAAATGACTCAAACAACGCAATACATCTGGC
>JAFDAT010000155.1 GCA_019313725.1 Deltaproteobacteria bacterium | reverse complement strand
TGTAGGAAAGCCTCAAAAGATCCGCCATTCCATTTTTAATATCAAATTCGATATAAGCGGAGGGAGAATTAAAAGAATTGTCCGACACATAAATATCATTTTCGCTTTTAGCGGATGCGATAAAGTCTAGCACCGGAACCACGGCCTGGGTGTTGAACGCGACCCTGTTTCCGGGTGAAACCATGTCGAGAATGTGGTTGAGTCCCGGATTCAGGGTTGCAGGCATCTCCACTTCCCGGCTTGCCGGAGAATGCGCCCCACCGTCGTCGTCGCTGCCCGACAGTGCTATTCCGGGCAGTACCAGAAACCCGATCAGCATAAATATATGTATAATTACAATTGGTTTGGTTATCATGAGTCCTATTCCAGCAAGGCTTCGCCTTGTCATATTTTTCCTGTGCTTACCTGTGTCTAACAGTACGGACTAAGAAATAAACACCTGTTTTATCAAATAGTTATATGTGAAACTGCCTCAAAAATACACAGCCCCCTAGGCCGCAGGAGGCTTCAATATAACCCATACTATAACCCAGAATTCATGCTTTTCAAGTAATAAAATTGAATTCACCCCGCTGCACAACAGCGGCGTGAATTCAATTTGGAAGGATAGCTTCCGGCAGCTCGATTATCCTGGCCCGCAGGTATTCACCCAGTGTCTTGGCCTGGGGATCGCTACGCGTGGAAGCCGCCACCCCATCCCCCAGCATGCCTTTGATGTAAAAATTGACCGCCAGAAGATTGGGCATCTCATAGCGTTCGATATCATACGGATCGAGATCTTTGAGCAGGGTCTTCAGCTTTTCCGCTGACAGGAACGTTTCTAAAAATGCATATGCCAGCGGGGTTTTACCCCACACCCCGAGATTGGCGTTACCGCCCTTGTCCCCCGAACGCGTGGCAAAGACTTTGCCAAAGGGCACATTGACCATTTTACCGCCGGGAACATTCGGAATTTCCATCGTCCCGGCCGCCGGCACCTCAAAATCCTTATCCGGCGTTACCGGGCCGACAACTGTCTTCTGACCACCCACATGGACATCCTGCCGGATGTGAGTGTTGGACACCAGCGCAGGCCAGTGTACGATGGCCGGCGTGCCCTTGGTCGGCGGGGCTGTTGCCGTGAATCCGGGAATGTTGGCCAGGGCCAGCTCAACCAGTTTGGAAGAAAGCCGGGCAACCTTTTTGGGGTCAGGATCCATCACCGAAATCCGCAAGTGGGCGAAGGCCTCTTCGTTGATCCGGGGGTCGACTTTCTGAGATTGGATGAGTTGAACCTCTGCCTGAGAAAAAAAATCTTTTCCCCCTAAGCTGTCAAAAAGAGCGCTTTCAACAATTTTAGCCTTTGCTTCGATATCCAACCCGGTCAGAACGATGGTCATGCTGTTGCGGTATCCGCCCAGGTTGTTGATGCATACTTTGGTGGAATCCGTAGGAGGTTCTCCTTTGACCCCTTTTATCCGCACACGGTCAGGCGCCTCCTGACCGATTTCGATGGTGTCGAACCGCGCAGCCACGTCCGGCGTCAGATAGCGCGGTTCCCTGACTTCATAAAGAAGCTGAGCCGTGACGGTCCCGACAGATACCAGCCCGCCGGTTCCCGGATGCTTGGTAATAACCGACGACCCATCCGCATACATCTCGGCAAGGGGAAATCCCACATTGTTAAACGATGGCACCTCTTCAATAAATGAGTAGTTGCCGCCGGTCGCCTGGGCACTGCATTCGACGATGTGACCGGCAACCGCTGCACCGGCCAGATTGTCCCAGTCCGTACGGCGCCACTGAAATTTCCAGGCGGCCGGCCCCATGACCAGCGACACATCGGCAAGTCGTCCGCCCACGACAATGTCAGCCCCCTGGTTCAACGCTTCCACGATACCCCAGCATCCCAGATACGCATTGGCGGAAATCGTCTGCCCGCCATCCTCTTTCAGGCTCACCCCCTTGTCCATGTGCTTGAAAGGTTCACCCTTTTCCTGGAGGTCGTCGAGTCTGGGCATCAGGTTGTCGCCCTCGATGTAGGCTATTTTCGGATGCACACCCAGCTCCGCCGCAATTTTCTCCAGCGCCGCCGCCAGGGATGCGGGATTCAACCCGCCGGCATTGGACACAACGCGAATGTTGTTGTCCAGGCACTCGCCCATAACCCCTTCCATCTGTTTTAGGAACGTCGACGCGTAACCGGCCTGGGGGTCTTTGAACTGTTTGCGCAGCAGAATGGCCATGGTGAGCTCGGCCAGGTAATCCCCGGTCAGGAAATCGATGGGTCCGCCCTGGACCATCTCTTTGGCTGCTGAAAATCGATCGCCGAAAAAACCGCTGCAGTTGGCTACGATCAGTTTTTCTTGATTAGGTACTGGCATTGAAGTCATCTTGTTTTACTCCTCTGTTTACATGGACATATAAAAAACAATCACGAACAGGCAAATACTGGGAATCCTAATATCGAAAACCCCAAATCCGAAACAATTTCAAAAGAATCAATACCAAATGCATTAAAATGCAATTCGCCGAAAGTCAATGACCCATCGTTTATTCTTGGTGTTTTGAAATTTTTACATTTGAATTTGGAGCTTGTTTAGAATTTGGTGATTTAGAGTTTAGAAATTTTACCATAGAAAGTCCCGTGGCAGTATCAAGCCGCTTGATTCTATGATGTGCGTGCTACCTGCCTTTAAATTCGGGCTTGCGCTTTTCGATAAACGCGGTAATCCCCTCCACGGCATCCTCGGTGGCCACCACCTTTCCCAACATGCCGGAAAGATAGTCCAGGGCCTCCTCAAGGGGCATGTCCGCCATGGCGTGAAAAGCCTCTTTTCCAAGCCTCAGCCCGATGGGGCTCTTGGAACAAAGCGTTTCAAGGACCGTATCCACCGATGCATCCAGTTTTTCATAAGGCACGCAACGGGTAATCAGCCCCATCTTAAGGGCTTCTTTGGCCGTCAGCATTTCCCCCAGCAGCGTCATCTCCATGGCCTTTTTGCGCAGCACATTCCTGAAAATCAACGCACCGATCATCATGGGGAACAGGCCGACATTGACCTCGGGCGTACCGAATCTGGCGTCATCCCTGGCGATAACGATGTCGCATCCCAGCATGAAGCCCATGCCCCCCGCCAGACAGTAGCCGTTGATCCTGGCCACGGTGGGCTTGGAAAAGCCCGCGATCATCTTCAGCAAATCAGCATAACGCTGATAGGGGTCCTGCCCTTCCCCGGCAACTGCGCCCCCGAGGTCCGCACCCGAACAGAACGCTTTGTCACCGGCGCCTGTGATCAGCACGGCCCGAATTTCTGCATCCGCCTCGGCACGTTCCAGGTATTCCATGAAGAGGCTGATCACCTCTCCTGTCAACGAGTTCCTCTGCTTTTCACGATTGATGGTGAATCTGGCAACCTGGTTTTCGACGGTATAAACGAGCGGCTTTTCTGACATGCTGGGTTCCTCCAAATGGTTACAATTCATTGGAAACAGGTCATCTCTTTTCTGGCCGACACGAATGTCCTGAAGCACGATATTAAACATAATTTCAGGTGGACAACTGTTTCTAATGTATATGAAATTATTTTATTATGAAATATTTAGCAAACGGTATGCACATAAGCCATAATAATTTTATAAATTTTCACATAAGGTTTACAATCTTTACCGCTATTCAATAGTTGATATGGCCGCAAAAAGGCACAAAAAGCACAAAAATAAAATTTTAATAATAATTTCAATTTGTTATCAGATTGAACTTCGATAATTTTGACTTTTTACGAAATTGTCAATAGTATGCCGCTGAAAATAAGACGGAATATTCTAATAATTCAAATGATCACGATAGGGAGACCACTATGAAAGACGTAGTCATTGTATCCGCATGCCGGACAGCCATCGGGGCCTTTGGCGGAACCCTGCGCGACACCCACGCCACCACCCTGGCCAAAACGACCATGCAGGCCGCCATCGACCGGGCCGGCATCGACCCGGCGATTATCGACGACGTTCGCTACGGCTGCTGCATGGAGCCCGTTGACGCGCTCAACGTTGCCCGCACCTCAGCCCTTTTGGCCGGTATTCCGGAATCCGTACCGGCCGTAACGATTAACCGCGTGTGCATCTCCGGCATGGAAGCCACCCTTTCGGGCATGGCCATGATTCAGGCCGGCATGGCGGATGTCATCCTGGCCGGCGGTGTAGAACACATGTCCGGCGTACCCTACGTGGTACCTGCTGCCCGATGGGGAGCCCGGCTGCAGGACAACGAACTCGTGGACGGACTGATCCGGGGCCTGCACTGCGGATCCCACATCATGCCCCACCCCGAGGACGGCCCGGTGAATGCCGATGAACCGCCGCTGAGTTATTTCAAGGGGAAACCCTATATCATGGGGCACACGGCTGAATTCATCGCCCAGCACCTGGGTATCACCAGAGAAGAGAGCGACGCGGTGGCCTTGAGGAGCCAGAATAACGTCGAAAGGGCCACCAACGACGGGTCCTTCAAAGATGAAATCATCCCCATGGAAATTCCCCGGCGCAAGAAAGACCCCATCATATTCGACAAGGATGAGCACTTCCGACCGGGACTTACCATGGAGCAGCTGCAGAAACTGCCCCCGGGATTCGTTCCCAAAACCGGTATCGTCACCGCCGGAAACTCGAGCGGCATCAATGACGGCTCGGCGGCCATGGTTCTGATGTCGGCGGAAAAAGCAGAAGAACTCGGCCTCAAACCGCTGGCCAAAATCGTTGCCACGGGAAAGGGAGGCTGCCACCCATCCGTCATGGGCCTCTCCCCGGTGCCCGCCGTGCACGACCTGATAAAACGCAGCAACCTGAAAATCGAGGATTTCGAACTCATTGAAGTCAACGAGGCTTTCGCGGCCCAGTATATCGGCTGTGAAAGGGAGCTTGGCCTGAACCGGGAGATTACCAACGTCAACGGTTCCGGGATCGGACTGGGCCACCCTGTGGGTGCCACCGGTGCCCGCCTCATCATCACACTGATTCACGCCATGCAAAAGAGGGATAAAAACCTGGGTCTGGCCACGCTTTGCGGCGGCGGCGGCGTATCCATGGCCTGTGCCATCGAACGTATGTAGTACCGTTTTCCGGCCCTGTTGAGCAACCCTATCTTGTTTAACTCTTAATTCAGGAGAAATTATGAATTCAAGCAACAACATCTGGAGAGATAAAAACGGTGTTTGCCACGCGGTGGGAACAGATAAAACCGAAGTCTTCGGATTGATGGGATATGCGCATGGAAAAGACAGAGGCATGCAGATACTGCTGATGCGTTTACTCGGTCAGGGGCGCGCATCCGAGTTCCTCAGCTCAAGCGATGAAATGCTGGAAACCGATACGTTTTTCAGGCGAATGAACTGGGCAGGATCGATTTCTGCAGAAATCGGAAAGCTCTCTTCTGAAGCAAAAATATTGAGTAAAGCCTACTGTGACGGGATCAACAAGGCCTTTGCGGAAAAATTACCATGGGAGTGTAAACTTCTGGGCTATCGACCGGATCCGTGGTGTTTGGAAGATATCATTCTGTTGTCACGCATGGTTGGCTATCTCACGCTTGCGCAATCCCAGGGTGAAATGGAAAGACTTTTTATCGAGTTCGTTCAAGCCGGCATAGATACAGAAAAGCTGGATGAGCTTTTCCCCGGAATACTTGGAGAGCTCGATATCGATCTTGTTAAAAAGATACGCCTCCAGGAACGGTTGGTATCCCCGGTTTCCCTCTGGAATCTGGCTGCCCCTTTAATGATGGCATCTAATAACTGGGCTGTTTCAGGTAAAAAGACGGCTTCGGGAAAGCCGATGCTGGCAAACGACCCACATTTGGAAATAAACCGGCTCCCGAATGTCTGGTATGAAATCGTGCTGCAAACAGAAGACACCCACGCCATGGGCGCGACAATGCCCGGCTTGCCGGCCATTATTGTCGGCCGGAACCCGGAACTTGCCTGGAGTGCGACCTATACTTTCATGGACAGCACGGATTCCTGGATCGAAAAATGCAAAAACGGCGCCTATCTGCGCGAGCCTGATCAATGGGTGCCATTTGATGCAAGGGAAGAAACCATACTCAGAAAGAAAAAAGACCCGGTAACGGTTGTCTTTCATGAAAACTGCCACGGCGTCCTTGAAGGAAACCCTTACGAGGAAGGCTTCTATATTACGACTGCTTGGGCTCCGGGCTGTTCGGGTGCGGCAACATTGAACAACATGGTCAAGATATTTGAAGCCAAAACGGTAAAAGAGGGCATGGACCTGCTCGGTCGCCTGGAAACGTCATGGAATTTTGTACTTGCCGACAGGGAAGGCAATATCGGATTCCAGATGTCAGGCTTGATGCCGGTACGGCGCAAAGAGGTCAGCGGATTTGTTCCCTTACCCGGCTGGGAAGCAAAGAATGACTGGCAAGGGTTTGAAAAGCCGGAAGACCTGCCGCGGTGCCTCAACCCCGAATGCGGCTACTTTGTCACCTCCAACCAGAATCTGAATGAATATGGAAAGACGGACCCGATCAATGTTGGCATGGGGTCCTACCGTTCAGATCGCATTGGCACGGTTCTTTCCGAAAACAACGCCATTACACGGGAACACATGTACAAATTGCACTACGACGTATATTCAACCCAGGCTGAGGCCTTTATGTCGATTCTTGCGCCCCTGCTTCCGAATACATCCAAGGCCGCCAAGCTCAAGAACTGGGATTATGAATATGGGGCCGATTCGGAAGGGGCCTATCTTTTTGACATATTTTATCGAGAACTATACCGGGAGGTATTCGGCGGACACGGATTTGGTAAAACAGCGGTCGACCATCTCCATGAACACACCGGTATTTTTAACGACTTTTATGAAAATTTCGACAGGATACTTCTGTCTGAAAATTCATCCTGGTTTGGCGACAGGAAAAGGGAAGATATTTATCGGAAAGCCGCGGAAAAGGCGTTGGAAGCGCACCCTGAAAAGTGGGGCAATGCCAGAAAAGTGATTTTAAAAAATATTCTCTTTGATGGAAAACTACCCCGATTTCTCGGATTCGACCGTGGACCGATCACGATTATCGGCAGTCTGGCAACACCGCACCAGGGGCAGATTTTTGAAAGCGTGGGCCGACAAACCACTTTTGCGCCGAGTTTAAGGATGGTTACCGATCTTGCCACGGAAGCGCTCTATACCAATATGGCGGGAGGGCCTTCTGATCGGAGATTCTCAAAATGGTACTGCTCGGATCTCGAAAATTGGATCACCGGGAAGTATAAGAAACTAACGGCGAATGCCGATAAAGCGTTTACATTTTAGCGTCTTTGTTCATCCATTGATGATTGATGCCTTGAGATAGCGGTTCGTAACATCTCCATATTCTAAGATTTGTATTAATTTTTCAGCTATGTTAACCCAAGTTTGTACATTCAATTAATAAAGAGCAGTAATTTCAATATATTGTCCTAATAGCACCATGCTGTATGGCACTACATATTTTTCTTTTATACAGGTACTACCTTTTTTATTACCCTGCCTGGATAATGGTCCCAATGCATCGTAAATAACCTGCTGCCTTGGTTCGGGACGCGTGCTTTTTCTAATATGGACGGTCTCGCCATTTTGGCAGTTCATTGATACTGTTATTCGATCCTGACCTTTTAGCTGTTTTCTCAAATCAGACCAGCTTGAATGGATATTTTTCATTTTAAGCTGGCACCTTATTGTATGAATTAAATGATAGGCCAGCAATGTTATAAACAGATGGCCTGATACTCTTTCCGCTTTTTGATGAAAAACAGGACGTAATCCAAGCTCAGATTTTAAACTGCGAAAAACAGCCTCCAGATCGGTCAGCATGGTGTATGTCCGCCACAGCGTCGATTCGTCCCACGTGTTCTGATTGGTGCGTAAACAATATACGCCGGGATGGGAATCTTTTGAATTCGGGGCTTGCTTCATTTTCCGGATAATTTGGACAGCGTTTCCTGTTTTTTTATCTTTTTTGACAACAATTCGATAATTCTTGGCTGCTTTGGAATA
>JAFDAT010000154.1 GCA_019313725.1 Deltaproteobacteria bacterium | reverse complement strand
AGCAAGAGAAAGGCAATTTTAAAATTAGCATTCAAGCTGTCTGTGCCCGTCTGCAGCTAATAGGAACTTCCTATCAACCATGGGCTATTTTTACCGTGTATCTTATACCCTAAACCTATAATTCACATGTTCTCACCTTCTCAACGTCTGCCCTTCCGCCCTCTCAGTTCAGCAAACCCGGCAAAAAGGTGACCAGTCCGGGAAACATCATCAGAATGAGAATACACAGAATATAGGCGGGTAGAAAATAGGTAACCCCTGTGAATACATCTTTGAGCGGCACATCTTTGGCCATGCCCCCCACCACATAAGTGGTCGCACCCACCGGTGGCGTCACCGCCCCCAGTGTCGTCACCACGGTAATGGTAACCCCGAACCAGATGGGATCATACCCCAGTTCCATGGCCACCGGGAAAAATATCGGTATGGTTATCAGCAGAAGGGCCAGCGCATCCATTACGGCGCCGCCGACGATATAAATAAAAACAATAATCAGCAAGATGCCGATATTGGGGATGGGAAGGGAAACCACCCAGGTAGCAATGTCAAAGGGAATCCGGGTTACCGCCAGGAACCGGCCGAAAATCATGGCCCCGGCAACGATCATGATCACCATGCAGGACACCCGCAATGTATCGGTCACCGAGCTGATAAATCCTTTCCAGCTCAAACTCCGTTGGAAAACACCAATCAGCACTGCAAACAACGACCCGACAGCACCGGCTTCGGTGGGGGTAAAAAATCCGAAATAGAGCCCCAGCATGACCAGAAAAAACAAAAGCACCATTTCAAAGGCCCCGGAAAGGGATTTAATTTTTTCCAAGAACGTCGTCCTGGGTCCGACAGGGCCCCAGTCCGGGTTAATCCGGCATACCACATACACGGTCAGCATTAAAAAAAATGCCAGCAGAACACCGGCGCCGATACCCCCGTAAAAAAGTTTGGCGATGGACTGTTCGGTGGACAGTCCGATGATAATCAACACCACACTCGGTGGAATCACCACCCCCAGGGTTGAACCGCAGGCGATCGCACCGGTGCTGAGCTTTCGATTGTAGTTGAATTTATTCATCTCCGGCAGCGCAACCGTTGTCATGGTCGCCGCCGTTGCCGCATTTGAACCGCAAATGGCGGCAAAGGCGGCACAGGCCAGGATCGTCGCCATGGCAATCCCGCCCCGGATATGCCCGACACATCGGTAAGCCGCCTTGTACAGTTTTTCATTGACCCCCGAGTAGAAGGCAATCTGGCCCATGAAAATGAACAAGGGGATGACGGTCAGCCCGTATTTTGCGAGCGTCTCCCACAACACCGAACTGACCATGTTGAGTCCCGCCTGGAGTGATATAACGTAGCAAAATCCTAAAAAGCCAACCAGGGCCATGGCGAATCCCACCGGCATGCCTAAAAAAAACAAGATCAGCAGCAGAGCAACAATTCCAATGATACCCACCAGCGCCAGACTCACGTTGAATGCTCCTTTTCCGGGGAGAGGCTTTTGACTGCATTTACAAGGAGAACCAGGGCGAGAACACCAAACCCCAGCGCTACGGCATAGGTAAAGGGATAATAGATGACTTGCAGTGTTTCGGTGACTTCACCGGTTTTGCGCAGGTTGGACGCCTTGCCGGCAATATGCCAGGCGGCGGTTGCAAAAAAAAGAAAATAAACGAAACTGTTCACAACTTGCAGATATTTCCGGGTTTTTCTGGAAAAACCACTGACGACAACATCCACGGCGATGTGCCCCTTCTTGACCTCGGTGTAGGCCAGGGCAAAGGCCGTAACGACAGCCCCGAAATAGCCCATGAATTCAAACGTCCCGCGAATGGGAAACCAGACAAGCCGGAAAAAGATGTTGGCACAGGTGAGGCAAATCATTACCACCAGGGCAACACCACCGACAAACACCAAAATTTTCACCAGGGTCTGGATTAACTTGTCCAAGGTATGCATGCAAAACACCTTTTTAGGGATCGTTTTACGATTTAGGTTCAGAATCGAAATCGAAATCGAAATCGGGATCGAGGGCAATTTTGAATTCTTAATTTTGAATTTTTAATTAGCATTTGGTTTCCCGTAACCTGCTTTGGCAGGGCTGAAGACCTGGGCTACTTTAGGGATCGTTTTATGTGTTACGTTTTTTGACGATTTAACGATTTGCCTAATTCCCCATTTAACGATTTAACAACTTTCCGATCCCGATAGCGATTTCGCCCCACAATAACCAACAACGATCAGCTCTAATTCAAAATTAAACATTCAAAATTCAAAATTGCCCTCACGTCTCGGGAGGGACATTATTCTGCATACTTTTTGATAAGCGCCCTGATATCGGCGACAATCTCTTTGGCCGGAAAACCTTCCTTTTCTTTTTTGGCGATCCACGCGTCGACGATGGGTTTCAGCTTCTTGTCCCATTGCGCCTTATCGGAGGGTTCGATGAACTCCACCCCTTGATTGGCCTTGGACCAGGCAATGGATTCCAGGGCAATCTTATCCATGTACGTGCCGGTCCATTCGGCCTGTTCGGTACCCAGATCTTCCATGACCTTCTGAACATCCTTGGGCAAGGAGTTCCATTTGTCCATGTTCATCACCACGGCAAACGGGTAAATCGGTGTCTGGGTCATGGTGACATATTTGCAGAGTTCTGCGAACTTGAAATCCTTCATCACTTCCAAAGAGGAAAAAAGGCCCTGGACCGTCCCCTTCTGCAATGCTTCGGGTGTGGCGGACATGGGCATGCCGATCTGATTGGCGCCCCACACCTTCAGGATCTGGGCGGCCCCGCCGGATGCCCTGAGCGACACCCCCTGAATGTCGTTGAGATTTCGAATGGGAACCTTGGACATGATGTTCGAGGGGGCCGTGGTGAACATGGTCAATACTTTTACCTTGTTGAAGGGTTCGAAATTGTATTTCCTGTAGAGGTCCCACAATACCATGCTGCCCACGCGTGCATTGGGTATGCCCAAGGGCAGCGCGGTGGCATTGGACAAAACAAACCTTCCGGGCTGGTAGGCCTGGCAGAGATTGCCGATGTCGGCCGTACCGGCAATGACGCCGTCCATCATGTCCTTGGGGCCAAGCAGGGTGCTCCCTGGAAAGGTGTTGATGACAACCTTGCCGTTGGTGCGCTTTTCCACTTCATCTTTCCAGCGTTCCATTTGGACACACGGAAAGGTAACCGGAGGCGGAAAATTAGCGTAGCTCAGTTTAACCGGCCCGGCGTTCGCCTCGCCCGGGGTGCCGATGCTACCGATAACAAAGACTGCAAAAAAAATGGCTGCGAGCAGTAAAATTTGTCTCTTCATGATGGAACCTCCTTTTTTTAGGGATTGTTTTACGATTTACGTTTTACGTTTTAGGTTCAGAATCGAAATCGCTATCGGGATCGAAATCGAGGGCAATTTATAAAGGCAATTTTGAATTCTTAATTTTGAATTTTGAATTGGCATTTTGGTTTCCCGTAACCCGCTTTGGCAGGGCTAAAGCCCTGGACTACTCAGGGATCGTTTTACGATTTACGTGTTACGTTTTAGGATGAGACCGGGCGCAGGACAACCGGTGAAGCCTTGCACCACCGATGGCAACTTTAACCACAAAGGACACAAAGATCTATCCCTAATACCGCGCTAATAAGCTATTTTAAATTTTTATCAAATTTTATGCAAGATTCAGGTTATTATTCATTGCGCAGCAGACGTATTCACGTAAGTTGTAGATTGCCATAGATTACGTACGGTCAAGGCTTTTTGCCACTTAAAACGTAACACGTAAAACCTAAAACTGTTCTTATATCTGCCACGTAAACCTTAAAACTTAAAACGTAAATCGTTTATTCTTTAGGGCCGTAATCTTGTCCTGAAAAGTAGCTGACTGTTTTTAATAAGTGTATACAGTATACAAAAAACTTGTCAAGGGCAAGAAAATACACTATAGAAAATAACCAGAGGCTAAAAAAAGGATTATCTGTAAAGAAATTGATCGAAGTGGAGGATTTGGAGTCGAGGGTTCCGTGTTGGGAGTATCCATCGAAATCGAAATCGGGATCGCTATCGGAATCGAATAATAAGATTGTATAAACAACATGGCAGATAAAAGACAATATTCTGCGTGAATAGCATTAATTAATATAGCGGCGAAGCCGCGTTGAATAACAACGCCGTAGGCGGTGTTATGGAGAATTGCCAATGGATATATTCAATAAACTAACCGTTCTCTCCCTTGAACAGGCAACGGTGGCGCCGTACCTGACCTATCGGTTCGCCCAGGACGGCATGACCGTCATTCGGCTCGAACACCCTGTCTATGGAGACCCGAACCGGTTTATCGGCGACAATGTGCTGGGTGAAGAGCGTATGAACGCCTATTTTCTGTGTATCAATGCCGGAAAAAAGGCGCTTACCCTGAACCTGGCCGAAGCCGAAGGCCAGGCGTTGTTGAAATCTCTGATCCGGGAACTGCAGGTCGATATCTTCGTCACCAATCAATTGCCCAAGAACTACACGAAGCTGGGAATCGACTACGATACGCTCAGTTCGGTGAAAAAGGACATCATCTGGCTGGGTGTTACGGGGTTCGGGGCGGACAGCAATGAAGGTGCCTATGATCCCATACTGCAGGCCAGGTCGGGCCTGATGGAACTGACCGGAGAGGAGCAGGGAGACCCCCAGGTCATCGGCATTCCTCTGCCGGATATGGGAACCAGCGAACACGCCTACGGGCTGCTGATGAAAGCGCTGTTCAAAAGGCAGTGCACGGGAGAGGGGGGCCGGATCGACCTGGCCATGTTCGAGTCCTCGGTTTCATGGCTGACGGTGCCCATCACCCTGAATGCCAGCTTTGGAAAAGCGATAACCCGCCGGGGCAATACCCACGAATTTTTTTCACCGGTGTCGGTATATCCCACCAGCAACGGCTATGTTTATCTGGCGGTGGGGAACGACCGCCAGTGGAAATCCCTGGTATCCCAGGAGCAGTTTAAAAGCTTGGACCTGCCCAGGTATGCAAAAAACGCCGGGCGCATAAAAGATGTGGCTGATCTCAATAAAGCCTTGACCGGCATTACGCAACAACACACTTCGGAAGCGCTCATCGCGTTGTTCAACGCGATTACCGTACCGATCAGCAAGATCAAGACGATTCCAGAGGTCATCCAAGATCCGTTGGTCAAAAGAAAACTGCTGCACGCAGCCGATGCCAAAACCGGTACCCGGATCACGCTGGCGCCGCCGCCGAACACGACTGCCTTCCTTGCAGATGCCGGTGGCGAGCTTACCTTCCCGCCCCGGTTCGGGGAGCAGAACAGAGAGATTTACGGCGGGAAACTGGGTTTTACCGACGAACAGCTTGGGGAGATGAAAGATAAAGGTATTATCTAAAAAAGACAGCCTTACTGGCACTATGGAAATCAAAGCAGAACTGAAAAACATGGGCTTCCAACACCTTTCCGGTTTGACAGAACGGAAATCACTGGGACAGCATGTGTTCGAAAACATTAAGCAGGCGATTATCAAAGGAGATATTCCATCCGGTCAGCGCCTCGTGGAAAGCCGTCTAGCAGCGACGCTGGACATCAGCCGGACACCGGTGAGGGAGGCGATTCACAAACTGGAGCGGGAGGGGTATCTGACGAAAAGACCCCGGGGCGGGTTTGTCGTTCTGGGGCTCGGCAGTGATGATATCGAAGAGACTTTCGGGATCCGGGGTGTATTGGAAGGGTATGCCGCCCGGCTGGCGGCTATCAAACATGATGAAAAGGACCTTGAACCTCTGGAAGCACGAATCCGGACCTTCCAGCAGCATCTGAACAACGGTAATCTGGAGGTCCTGCCGGACATCAACACCGAATTCCACGAACTGCTCTATGCTCTCAGCAGGAGTCCCCGGCTGATAAAAATGATCAATGACCTGAAGGATCAGATTTACAGGTTTCGCCAGATGATCCTCAAGGACGCAGAACTTGCCGGAATGAGCAACGAGGATCACCGCCACATGCTCGAATTCATAAAACGCCGCGACGCCAAGGGCGTGGAAAAGGTGGTGCGCGAGCATCTCATGCGCGGCCAGGCTGCGGTTATGAAATCCATAAAAGGCAATAGTGTATAGCCTGATGTTGCAAAAGGGAGCTACCCACACAAAGATATATATTTATGAGCCCAATTACTTAATCCAAATCGAAATCGGGATCGCTATCGAAATCGAAATGTCCAAAACCAAGGGCTAATGCCCGAAGGGTGTTTACGTAAAACGTAAATCATAACACGTAAAACGTTTTTTCGTTATTAGAATTTCCCCGCGATGCGGGATTTTCAACCGGTATATCCGGGCTGGGATAAGTCATTATGGACAATGGGAAAATAAGAATACTGATCGCCAAGCCGGGGCTGGACGGTCATGACAAGGGAGCCAAGATTGTGGCCTTGGCATTGCGGGATGCAGGCATGGAGGTCATCTATACCGGCCTGCATCAGCGTATCGAACAGATCGTCAACGCAGCCATGCAGGAGTCGGTGGATGTGATCGGCCTGAGCATCATGTCGGGCGCCCATATGCCGATCTGTGAAAAATTGATTGCCGCCATGCAAGCGGAAAGCCTGGATGACGTGCAGGTCGTGGTTGGCGGGGTCATCCCCTTCGAAGACATTGCCGGGCTGAAAGCAATGGGCATCAAAGGTGTCTATCCCGGAGGGACGCTGTTCGAAGACATTGTCGAAGGGGTTCAAAGCATTGTCGGGACTTGATAATTGGGCGTTGGGTATTGATTATTGGATATTCAATTCCGGTTATCCGGGTTGGGTTTTTATATCGTGATTTCTTAACCATTTGACTGTTTAACCAACCAAACACCAAACACGAAACACGAAATATCGGGTGAAAAAATGGGTGTAGCCAAGTACATTAAAGATGAGAAAGACGCGGTAAAGGAAGTCGTCTACCAGTCTGGTATGCGCATAAAATCGGTGTACACTCCCAAGGATCTGGAGGAGATCGGCTTTGATTATGCCAAAGACCTGGGCGAACCCGGAGAGTATCCCTTTACCCGCAGCCTCCACCCCCAGGGGTATCGCAGCCGGGCATGGACGACTCGACAATACACAGGTTTCGGGACGCCTGAAGAGACGAATCAGCGCTTCAAATACATGATATCTCACGGCCAGACCGGGTTGAACGTCGCCTTTGACCTGCCGACCCAGATGGGTTTGGATTCAGACAGCCCGAGCGCCCTTGGAGAGGTCGGCCGGGTGGGTATGGCCGTCGATTCCCTCCGAGATTTCGAGATTGCCTTCAAGGATATCCCCCTGGATAAAATAGGGTCCGGCCTGACCATCAACGCCGTGGCCAGCATCATGCTGGCCATGTACCAGGCGCTGGCGGAGAAACGCGGATACCCTAAAGACAGGATCAATGCTACACCGCAGAACGATATCCTAAAAGAGATGATCGGGCGTGGTGCCTGGATATTTCCGGTTGAAGATGCTGTCCGCCTGGTGGGCGACAGTATCGAGTACAGCATGCGGGAACTACCGCGGTGCAACCCCGTCAGCATCTGCGGATACCACGTCCGTGAATCCGGTGCAACACCGGCTCAGGAGATCGCCTGTGCATTTGAAATCGCCAA
>JAFDAT010000153.1 GCA_019313725.1 Deltaproteobacteria bacterium | reverse complement strand
GCAGTAGAAATATCAAATGAAATCTCCAATCCTTGACACAACCGGATCATATAGATAACGTGTTTCCACAATGGTTGTGAAATGGGGCGGTAATTCTATGTTCACCTTTAACCGGAAGGAGGAGGTTTCATGACAAAGGCAGAAATGATCGAAAAGATTGCAAAGGATGCGGGGATATCAAAGGCTGCTGCAGCCAATGCGTACAATTCATTCCTTGATGGAATAAAGGGGGGTTGAAAACACGCGGCAGCAAGGTAACGATTTTCGGCTTTGGTACATTCAAAAAAGTCTATCGGAAGACCCGCAAGGGCCGGAATCCTCAAACAGGCGAACAGATAAAAATCAAAGGAAGAAATGCCGTCACATTCAAGGCCAGTAAGAATTTAGCCTAAAAATTTTCAAAGATAATTTCATTGAGACAGGGCGAGCCTTTTCATGGAAATGCTTACTCGGTTTTCACGAGGTTTCATTACGTATCTAAGAGCACATCGCTTCCGTTGAAGTTTCAATCTCACGAATTCAGGCGCGCTCCCATACCGCATCCCCTCCGGGCGAAGGGTAAAGAGATGTTTGCAGTCAACCCAAGCAGTATTTTCCAGAGAATGGGAAACTTGTCGTACTAAAAGTCAGGAGCGCTTCAGCTTTTTCTCGTATTTTTTCAGCATTTTCCACTGACAGTAGTGGGTGGGGTTGGCCCGGGTGTGCTGCAACGCTTTGGCAGCGGCTTTCATGTCCAGGCCATTTTTCATGAGGTAGGCGGTTACGAATGTGCCGGTCCGGCCCATGCCGAACCGGCAGTGGACGAGGATTTTGCGTCCTTCTGCAATAGTATTGTCCAGCCACTCGAAGGCTGTTTCCATGGTTTCCATATTATTCGGTGCGCATTCATCTTTGATCGGAAAATAGTAGACTTTGAAACCGGCTTCCGTCTGAATTTCATGCAGGTCGAAAAATTCCCCGCACAGATTGACGATGGCGTTTATG
The DNA here is from genome assembly GCA_019313725.1 of Deltaproteobacteria bacterium. GTDB lineage: Bacteria > Desulfobacterota > Desulfobacteria > Desulfobacterales > B30-G6 > JAJDNW01. The sequence goes on along the minus strand of JAFDAT010000153.1, from coordinate 6,661 downwards.
CCCTGCCGTTCTACCGATTCAAGATCGATCTGGAACATGGGGGCACACCCCACCGCCAGACTATCCGTTATCCATTTAAGTGTGTATTCGGCCATATGGTTAAATATGCATGTTTACGTTGTCATCCACTGAAGCAAAATGGTATCGACCCTGCATGAAATCGTCAACAAAAGTTTCAATCATGGAGGCGTCTTGCAAGTACATGTCCATGAGACGGGTGGCGCCCAGCAGACGTCCTATCATGTCCAGTTTTTGAAGATTTGTATCCGGGCCGGCTCCTATGAACTTCGCATCGACAAGGTCGCTTTTGACGCTCACCTCGAAACCGAGGCGCAGCAGGATGCCCTTCAGGAATTTCGCCCTCAGCATCCTCTGCGTGAGATCCGCCCCTCCACCGGAAAAACGAAACAGAATACTGTTGCGTGATGCGTCAGGGCCACACAAGGCATCCACGATGACAAAGTGGTAACCGAACCTGAGGTTCAGGTTCATATAGTCATTTGAAACAACTGCGTGGCTGGCGAACATGGTTGACTTCGGGCTGGCAATGCCGCCGCTCATCACGATGCGGTCATGGGCTTCCCAGTCAAAGTGGCTGAATGCTCCCCACTGTATGTCCGGATGGGCCAACCCCGCCCACAGCGCACGCATGGCCCTATTGCGGATATCTTCCATACGAACTATTTCCTGATGTTTAGCGCTGTCTTCCAGCCCTCCCCCCACATCCAGGATATAGAAATGCATGGGGATGTCGGAATCGAGTTTTTTGGCAAAGTTCAGTTTTCGCAAACGGTTGTCCGAGATATGAAACATATGCTGGACGGCCTTTTCGTGGGCAAAGCGGATGATGTCGTGAAACGATCTGCAGTGCTGTGGTGCAAATGATCTGTCTTCCGGGTTTACCAGCTCCAGTTTAGATATGAATTCCATGATATAACGCAATTTCCGCATGAACGGGCTGTCGGCGATCAGATTGACCCTGGCGCAGGGGCTTTCCAGCATCTGGGTGACGGTTCCGGCATACACGCTCCTGCCGTCGGCGTGAACGGTCACCGCCCGGCCATGCTCGAGAGCGGTGCTGCCATGCTGGGTGTTCACCAGGGTCGGGATGCCGAATTCACGGGCTACCGATGCAAAATGGCCGGCCGAGCTGCCTGCATCGACAACCACGGCACTGAGCCGGTTGATGATCTTGACATATTGTGGTGCAGCATTCCTGGCGACTAGAACGGATTTTTCAGGAACGGATTCCAGATCCGGCTGATTTTCAAGATTAAAGACTGTTCCGGCGCCGATTCCGGAGGCCGCGCAATCCCCACTTTTCAACAGTAGTTCGTTTTGAACATCCTTAAATTTGCAATCCAGGTTGCCTTTAGAAAAATTACCGGTATTCAGCGGTCTGGATTGTAGGATATAGCTGTTTCCCGCGCGGTCGATGGCCCACTCGATGTCTTGTGGCTGTTGAAAATATTTTTCAAGATCTGTGGCCCATCCAGCCAGGGTGACGGCTGAATCGTCGTCCAGGGATGGCGCATCGGATTTGATCGCGTTCAGTGGTATGGATTCCGTTCCTCCGTCGTCTCCGTACACCATCTGGAACGGCTTCACGGCCGTCACTTTCTCCACAATTCTCAAAAAGGGTTCTTTGGACAGCGTTAGGATGTCAGCCGGTGTCTGTCCGCTCACCAGCAGCTCACCGAGCCCCCAGACGGCATGAATTTTCATGTTGTACGATGCCGGATCATCGATATCGGCGGTGTACATGACACCGCTGGTCGCGGCATCGACCATGTTCAGCAAAAGCACTGCCATGGGCGTTTCAGTGTCTGAAAACCCATAGCTTATTCGGTAGTAGATGGCCTCGGACGAATACTTGCCTGCTATAATCTTTCTGTAGGCGTCACACATGTTTTCTTTTTTTACATTCAAAACGGTCAAGTACTGGCCGGCAAATGAAGTCCTTGAATCTTCGCCAACGGCACTGCTGCGCATGGCGAGCCCTAAGGCGTCATCGCCATGTCTTGCGGTCGATTGATGGAATTTCTCGAGTGCGGCTTCGATCTTCGGGGGGATCTCAGCACCCATGATCATTTGCCTGATTTCCTCAGACAGGGTGTCCAGAAGCGCGGTGTTGTCGATATCGATTGCCGACAGGCGGTCATCAATTTCGTTTCGCAGATCGTTGTGCTCAATGAAGTGGTAATAGGCGTTTGATGTAATCACAAACCCATCGGGAGTCGGGAGTTTTAAATTGTTTCTGACGATGCCAAGGTTCAAAGCCTTGCCGCCCACCAGGAGAGGATCTACATGCAGGTCTATTTTATTCAGCCCAAGCACGTAGGGCGGGGTATTCACCACCCTTTCAGGCTTGGTCATGAAACGGATATAGGCATCAATTTTATTGTAGAAAGATAAAAGATCCGGGTAGCAGGCAGGGCACACCTTGGACAGGTTGTCAACAATCCCGGCCACATTCCGGGAAAGTTCCGTGCATAATTTTTCAATGACGCTGAAGTCCTTTTTCTGCCGGTGGTAGTAGATTTCCTCCAGTTCAGCCATGAGTTCATGGGCGCGTTTGTTATGCGTCAACAGCGATTTGAATGCGGCATATTTTTCCTTTAACACCGTTCCCGGCGAAAAGAACTGGTACGTCCAGTATTTAAAAAGATTTGAGATCAGCATGAGCCGAAGTCCTACTATCTGTTGCCGGCCATCCGTTTAAAATTCAAAGCACGAATTTCGATATTCGGATTTAGGATTTCGTTGTAAACCTTATAGGGTATAATCACCGCCCCCGTAGGACGAGATCTTCGACGGGCCCTCTGGACCCGGGTATCTACCTGAATATCCAACGACATTAGAGACCTACCTTATTGACCGCTCGCACAATTTGATCCACACGTTCATCCAGACTTCCGGTGATACCCACCGAAAGGCGCAGAAGCCCAGGTGAAAGCCCCATCTGAACCTGTTCCGATTCGGAGATCTCGGAGGATGTCGAGGTGCTGGAACAACTCATAAGGGTGTCGAAATAACCCAGGGAAACCGCAATGTAGCCGAAGTTTTCTTCATTTTGCAGAATGTCCATCAGCCGTTCAGCCAAGTCCCTGGTAGCGCAGTCCAGGGTGAGCATACCCCCGAATCCATATCCGGCGTTGATCAGCTGTTTGGCGAGCACATGCTGGGGATAAGAAGCCAGACCGGGATAGGTAACGGCCGCACCCATACGATCAAGCTGTTCGGCGATAACCAACGCCCGACGGCCGTGTTCCCGCATGCGGATGGGGAGATGCGGCAGCCGCTGGATGATATCGAAGGCAACTCTGGGGTCCACGGTCGGTCCCAGCAGCATTACCCTGCCCGTGTGCAGATCCATGAGCTTGAGAACAAAATCCCTGCTGGCGCACACGGCGCCCGCGATCAGGTCACTGGCGCCGTTGATAAATTTTGTCATCGAGTACACCACCACATCGGCACCCAGCTTGGCCGGTGAGATCATCACTGGAGAAAAGGTGTTGTCTACCACCAGTGATGCTCGATGACGTTGCGCCAGCGCTGCCAGGGCAGGGATATCGGCAACTTTAAGGGTGGGATTGCCAAAGGTTTCCGTATAGACGACCCTGGTTTTTTCCGTAAAGGCGGCTTCCACGGCTACGGCATCGGTGATGTCGACAAAGGTGGCATGAATATTCATTTCCGGGAGAAGATCGGCAAACAAGGCATGGCTGCCGCCGTATATGGTGTCGCTGGCAATGATGTGATCACCGCTGTGACAGAGCTGCAATAGGGTGCAGGAGATGGCCGACATGCCGCTGGCCGTACAGACGGCAGACTCGGTACCCTCCATAGCGGCGAGATAGCGGGACAGAACGTCCACGGTGGGATTGAAGTGCCGGCTGTATAGAAAGCAGCCGCCTTGCTCCGGGCTCAGCGCTCCCTGAAATATTTCCGGCATGGTTCCGGATTCCATGACGGTAAATGTGGAAGAACGCGATATGGATGGTGCTACGCCACCGTGCTCCCCAAACTCACGCCTGTCTTTGACCATCATCTGCTCGGGATTGAATGATTGCATGCGGACCTCCTTATTCGTCTTGGTAGCGTTCCTGTATCGAGCGCAAAACCTTCAGCCGGGAAAAGAATATGTCCACCAGTTCCGGGTCGAACTGCCGGCCGGCTTCCTTTTCTATGACTGCCAGAACTTCGGGCTCGTCCCAGGCCTCTTTGTAAACGCGCTTGGAAGAGAGGGCGTCATAAACATCGGCCAGGGCTACGATTCTGCCGAAAATCGGTATTTCATCACCTTTTTTCCCCAGCGGTTTTCCATCGGCAGACGTTCGGCCTTTGACGGGAGACCCGCTCTGGATATGGATATGCCCGGAATAACCCTTTCCATCCCAGCGTTCGTGGTGATTTAAGGCTACTTCATAGGCGGCTTCATCGAAATCCGACTGGGCATCGAGAAACAGCCTGGCACCGAGAAATGTGTGCTGCTTCATGTTTTCAAATTCATCGTCATTAAAGCGGCCGGGCTTTTTGAGAATAACGTCGGAGATGGCGATTTTGCCGACATCGTGGAGCATGGCCGCCATGCGCAAGCTGTCGCGTTCCATGTCCAGGTCCTTCTGCCTGATGTCGTGGCGGCGCGCCCACTCTTCGTAAAGTTCAATCGCGTACCCGCCGACCCGGTTGACATGGGCGCCGGTTTCCTTGGGGTCTCTCATTTCCGACATGCGGATCATACGGAGTAATATGGAGCGGGTCATCTGCGCGCGTTCCAGGGCTACGGCGGCGATACTGGCAAAGTGCTGCATCAGGCTTTCATCCGCATCGGAAAATGAAATCACCTTTAGGTTTTCATCCTGGGCGTTGATGATCTGAAGAATCCCCAGGATATCTCCCCTGGCGGTTTTCAGGGGCAGGGCAATCATGGATCTGGTTTCGTATCCGGATGAATCGTCGAATTGCCTGCTGAACCGGTAGGGCGTGGAAGGATCGATGGCGTAAACATCGGGGATGTTCAGCAAGAAGCCTTTGGTGGCGGCATAGCCGGCGATGCTGGCTTTGTCGATGGGAAGGGTGAAGGTCGAGTATATCAATTTCTCGTCCGGCGGGAGGCGTTTCTGGAGGGTGTCGTTTTGCGTATAGGTAAACAGCAGGGTTTCGCCATCACGTATATAGATGGAACCCGCATCCGCGTTGACAAAACGCCTTGCATCACTCAACACCCGTTCCATCAATATGTCCAGATCACGAATCTGGTTGAGTTCGATTCCCAGCCGGGTGAGTTTATCGAGCTTTTCTTTTTCACTGAGCATGGCTTATCCTGTTCGATGTGCGCTATTGTAGATTAAAAAATTTTGAGGGTTGCCCTTTTCGTGTCAGGACCTGTGTTTTATTTTTCGATAATAAGATGAGGATGTATAAATGGCGGCCAGGGGGTTGTGCCCGGTCACCCGGTCCTTTACGGCCAGAACGGTTGTCGGGGCGTCGGCGTATTTAAAAAAGAGCGAATCATGGCCCACGCACAGCCCCATCAGAATATTGAATTCTGTTTTTTCATGGTTGAGCAGCCTGGCCTGGAATATGGGGTTGCACATGGCCTCTTCCATGCCCTGGTTAATTTTGTCGTCATCCGTGATACCGATGGTTTCTTTAGCTGTTCGGCCGGCTTTGCAGAGTATGGAAACGACATCGAATCCATGGCCTTTTAAAATGTCGTTGACCACGGCGGCCTCGGCGGCCAGACCCACGCAAAACGCCAGTCCAAGCCTTTGATAACCCATCTTTTGGGCGAATTCGTATATTTCTACGATGCGGGTTTTGGTCGGCTGCATCACATAAGGCCGTTCATCCCGATTTGCGTAGCAATCGGCTTCCTGGCGCGAGGCCTGGAGAGCAAAGTTGCCGACGTCCGGTTTTTCATACTCTCTGTTGGCCGTTTTGAGAATCGAATCCACAGTCACGGTGGGGCACCCTTTGGCGGCGATTCCTGAGCTTGAGTAGCAGATTTTTTTAGAAATTTCATTGCTGCACGATGCACACGAAGGCGTGTGCGCCGCACGTTGTTTTCCAACGGGTTCGTCCATACAGGGTCTCCTTAGGGCTCGCTCAAAAATAACTTCACATTTTCAGCGCCCATCCATCCCGCTCAGCGGTGTTGCGAAAATTCGACATATGCCAGATATTTCTGCATTTTCGTGCCTTGCTGAGCGGGCGCCTGAACTCTGAAAATTTGCGAACTTATTTCTTCGCAAACCCTTAATGTTGGTTTTCGCTGCAGAAATCCTGGAAGCGAATAAGCTTCATGTAGCACACAGGCCCTGGAATTTGCAAGAGGGAGAAAAACTGATTTATTTTTGAATCGCCCCCCGGAGGAAGGAACCGTTCAAGGAGAGTGATAAGTACCTAACTACTTGATAAAAAATAAAAAAATTCCAATGACCTGGACATGACCGGGTGCCTGAGTCATAATTGAATCAATTGTGTGATCAAGAAAGTGTTGACAGATCTTATCTATCTGAAATTATGTTGAAAATAATATACATTCTGAGTAGGCATGCTTCTTGCTTTTCTTTAAAGAACAGTTTCAAATGACCCATCACCACAGGAGGCGATATGCGTAGACGTTTCAGAAGTGGAATTAGTGCATCTTCCGGTC
>JAFDAT010000538.1 GCA_019313725.1 Deltaproteobacteria bacterium | reverse complement strand
TTTCGTTACGGCATATATTTAGGAGTCAATGCTTCCATTTGCCAGGTATTGTTCAGGCAAGCCCGCGGGGTGTTGCTATTTATTCACCGACGACCGTTTGAGCAACAACCCGTCACTCCCCGACCCCAATCTGCCGTGGTGGGACTAATAAGAAAAGAGCGACCCTGATTAGGATCGCTCTTTTTATCATTGATCGGACCAAGAGGATTTGAATCTCCGACCCCTTAGCCCCAGACCGGACATATCTTTGTAGGCTCGGCTATTCCGGGTATTGTGCCTTAAGTTCCGATTGAATCAATGCAAACAATTGCTTGGAACCAAAGTTCTGGAGTGGCTTGCCGTTCACAAAGTACCCAGGCGTTTTATGAACATTCAAGGCTTTTGCGTCGGCTATATCCTGTTCAAGGATTTTTGCGATTGCGGAACTATGCATGTCTTTACTGATTTGCTCGATATCAACCCCGGCATCTGGCAAAACCTCCCATAATCGCTGCGGCTGCCAGTTGCCGTGGTTGGCCCAGATCCCTTGGGTCTTAAACATGACGTCCAGGGTCTCCCAGTACTTCCCCTGCAACCTGGCCGCCTCTAGAATCCTTACAAAGTTGTCGGCGCCGTCATGGAGGGGAGCGTAGCGCAGGACCAGTTTGATCTTGCCGGGATAGGCGTCCATAATCTTTTTTACAAAAGGCGCAAAGGAAGCGCAAGTCTCACATGCAGGATCCATAAACTCAACGATAAAGACTTTGGCATCATCGCTGCCACGTGTCGGTGAATGATCTCTGACGAACAATTCTGCGTTCTCTTGCGCCAGGAAACCATATTTTTCAACCTGCTTACCCTGATAATAGGAACTGCCTATTATGAAGCCCAATACCAGGACTATACATGCGAATCCGAACAGAATGTATTTCATTTGGAGGTTCTCCTCTTCAGTACAAATAATAAGGCTGTGAGGGTTGAAAATGCCAGAAAAGAGAGCATCGGTATCGACACAAAACCAAACAGTTCAAAATATTTTTCTGTACATGAAACGCCCTTTGAGCAGGGCTGGAGGTTTTCGGGGATGATCCCGGCATACAGCAGAGTATGATAGAAGGCCGTCAGTCCGCCGGCTATGGTGAGGGGCAGAGCAAACTTGATAACGCTTTTGTCAAAAGCCGGGAAGAGTCCGGCGGCAAAAATCAGCACCTGAGGAAACAGGCAAATCCTCTGATACCAGCACAGTACACAGGGTTCATACTCCAGAACAGAGCTGAAGAAGAGACTTATCGTGGCTGACACGCTGACTAAGAGCCAGCATAAAAAAAGAATCGACCAGTTCATCTTGTCGACTTGCTGTGATTGGGACATATCTAAATTCCTCCAGAATGGGGCACAGGTTGGAACAAAAATCGTAAACAAGAGGGTTTGCGATTCATAAGAGAATTATCCTTGAACCGGAAACCACTGATAGAGATACATGGTGATCTTTCCGAGCATATTGGTCATGAGCATAATGCCGACAGCGATCAACATCACCCCGGTAAAGATTTCGACCAGACGGATGTGCTTACGGAACCGCTTAAAGGCCGACAGGAACTGATGGAAGAGGAGTCCCGAAAGCAGGAAAGGAACACCCAGCCCCATCGAGTAGACTGTCAGCAATCCGATCCCTTCACCAACCTGACCGGAAGAAGCGGCCACCACCAGAATCGAGGCAAGAATTGGACCGATGCAGGGCGTCCAACCCGCCGCAAAAGCGAGGCCAACCACAAAGGTCCCGATAAAGCCACTCGGTTTTTTCTGCAGATGAACTCTTTTTTCGCCGAGGAGGGTGCCAAAGTGGAATAAACCGGTCAGATGAATACCAAACAGGAGAATCAGCAAGCCACCGATCTTTTCAACCCACTCCATCCCCTCACGTAGGTAAGCTTCAATGTGGCTCGAAGCGAGCCCGGCAATAGCACCGAGCAGAATAAACACAAATGAAAATCCGGCAATAAAGCAGAGTGAGTGAATGAGCACCGTTAAACGGACTTTGGCTCCGGGGTGCGTTTCATCAAGCTGATTGAAAGAGAGCCCGGTAATGTAAGTCAGGTACGAGGGGATCAGTGGCAACACACAGGGGGAAGCAAA
>JAFDAT010000537.1 GCA_019313725.1 Deltaproteobacteria bacterium | reverse complement strand
CAACGGCGGATTCAGATATGTACGCGCCATAGGGCTTGCCCTGAAAGATGAGGGCATGGTCCAGGTGTCCATGAACCTGACCCACTATGAAAAAACCCCCATCCCCATGGTGGCGGAGGCTGTGAAGCGGGAAGCCGCCCGTTACGGCGTCAATGTTGTAGGAACGGAACTGGTGGGGCCGGTGCCCCTGGGTGCCATGGGCCAGGTTATGGAGTACTATCTCCAGGTTCATGATTTTTCCATGGACCAGATCATTGAAAATGCACTGATGGGGTGGACCGGCGAATAATTCCTTGTTTTCATAAACAGGCAGGTGGAATGATGGAAAAAATAAAAGCAGACCTATTGATCGACAATGCCGCAGAAGTGATCACCTGTGTTCCTGCGGCCAACAATCCCCTTGGTAAAATTGCTAACGGCGCGGTCGTTGTGGCTGACGACCGCATCATTGCGGTCGGCCCGCGGGATGCCCTAGAGAAGACCGTCGATCTGTCCGGAGCCGAGGTCGTGGATGCCGGCGGAAAAATCGTGGCCCCCGGTTTCGTGGATTGCCACACCCATCTGGTATTTGGCCGCTCACGGGTCAAAGAGTATGCCCTCAAAATGACTCACAGCGTGGCCGACATCGAAGCAACCGGATTGAAAACCGGCATCCCGGCTTCCATCGCGATGACGCGGGAAGCAACAAAAGAGGATCTTTTCTCAGGCGCCATGGACCGGCTGAGCAGAATGCTGCGATACGGCACCACAACGGTGGAGAGCAAAAGCGGATACGGCATCAGCTGGCCCCACGAACTCAAGATGCTGCGCGTAAACCAGCGGCTTGACCAGGTGCAGCCCATGGATGTGGTCTCCACATTCTTAGGGGCGCATGATTTTCCTCCGGAAATAGACCGGGAAGACCCGCATCAGCGAGCCGCTTACATCCGGGAACTAACCGATGAAATGATGCCCCGGGTAGCAGAAGAAAAACTGGCAGAATTCTGCGACATCTACTGTGATGTCGGCTACTATACGGCCAAAGAGTCGGCAACCGTCCTAAAGGGCGGGATGAGACATGGCCTGGCACCGAGGATTCACACCGATGCCTACGCCAATATCGGTGGGAGTTCGCTTGCGGCTGAACTTCCTGCGATATCCGCCGATCACCTTAATTATCCCTCCCCTAAAGAGATGCACCGCATGGCGGCAGCCGGGGTGGTGGGCGTAGTGCTGCCGGCCCTGGACTTTGCCGTGGCCCACCCCGATCCCTTCGTGGCCCGCCCCATGATCGAGGCCGGCATGACCCTCGCCCTGGGTACCAACCTGAATCCCGGCAACTGGACCGAATCGATGCAGTTCGTGATGCAGCTGGCCTGCCGGAATCACGGCATGTCTCCGGAAGAAGCCATGCTGGCGGCAACCACCGGAGCAGCCAGGGTCGTTCGGCGCGAACAGCACATCGGCTGCCTGACACAGGGATTTCAGGCCGATATTCAGATCTGGGATCTGCCCGGCTTTGAAGACATTATTTACAGACTCGGCAACAATGCGGTCTGGATGGTCATTAAAAACGGTAAAATCGTTGTGAGGAGAAACGTATCATGACAGCAGTAGAGATCACCGGAAAAGTGCTGGCCATCGAGGAAGTCAACGCGGTGGCCCAAAACCGGGCGACCGTGGAACCACTCAGTCAGGAGACAAAAACGCGCATGACCACCACCCAGGAGTGGCTGAACCATGCCATTCAAAAACAGGATACCGTGTTCTACGGCATCAATACCGGGTTCGGCTCCCACGCCAATGAAACCATCGATCCTACCCAGGCCGATCAGCTTTCCCGAAATGTCATCCTTGCCGATGTGGCCGGTATCGGCAAACCGCTGCCCGAAGAGATCGTCCGGGCCATGATGGTCATCCGGGCCAACACCATGGCCGGTGGGCCATCCGGAATCCGACCGGTGGTCGTGGAAACCCTGATCGAAATGCTCAACAGGGGTGTCACCCCGTATGTCCCAGAAAAAGGTTCCCTGGGAGCCAGTGGCGACCTGATTCCCCTGGCCGCCATCGCCGTTGTGGCAACCTGTGATGCCGATGGCGGAGGGTATAGCGGCAAGGCCTGGTATGCCGGGAAACAGATGAGTGGCG
>JAFDAT010000536.1 GCA_019313725.1 Deltaproteobacteria bacterium | reverse complement strand
GGTGGTTGATCACCTTGTCTTTAGCCCGGTTCAAACTGCTCACCTCATGATACGCATCCCGAAGCGCCTCGGTGGCCATAGCATTCTTCAATGCGGCGATCAGGTTGTTCGCCAGGGTCTCCAGAAGGTGCAGGTCTTCTTTGCTGAAAGGGTCTTCTACAATCTTTGCCCCCAGCCCCAATATGCCCGTGCTGGTGTCGGACACCTTGAAAATCAGCACTTGCTCGATAAAATCGGGCAAAAGACTTTTGTCGCGAGCTTCAATGTTTTTTATCAAGCCCTCAACATGATAGGTATCTTTTGCCAGCAGTCTGCCTGACGCCTGCTCAAGAAGCGTGCGTTTGCTGTCATGAATGCCGACGCTTTCCAGTTTGCCCGCGACACCATCCTGCCGGTCATATAACTGCATGAATCCTTCGAAAACACCGAAATTGCCAGTCGACATCAGGAGAAAACGATGCATGATCGCTTCGATGCTGTCCATCCCGATGAGTTCGCGACTCACATCGTACAGCGTTTTCAAATGAAACAGCTTTTTACTGAGTTCGGTTTCGATTTGATCTGTTATGGGCTGTAATGCTTCACTCATGATTTCACCTTTTCGGTACCCCTTATTCAGCTTCGAAATTGAGTCTAAGGAAACAATAACCACGGTTGAGCAGACACTGGGTATGCATAATTTGTAATTTGAATTGACAAATTATGTGTACACGTGGTAGTTTGGCGCAATGATACCCCGCATCCTGGAAAAGAAATTAATTGAGCTTTCAGGCTATTACCCAGCAGTTGTGGTTACGGGTCCACGCCAATCGGGAAAAACCACCCTCTGTCGAATGGCGTTTCCGGATAAGCCATATGTGTCACTGGAGGCCCTTGATATTAGGGAATTTGCGAGCATCGATCCTCGTGGATTCCTGGCAGAGTATAGGAATGGCGCTTTGATCGATGAGATTCAGCATTCCCCTGATCTGCTCAGCTACATGCAGAGTGATATAGACGCACGCCCTGAACCCGGCCGCTTTATTTTGACAGGTTCTCAACACTTTGGCCTGTCCCAATCTATTTCCCAATCCCTTGCCGGGCGTTGCGGAATCCTAGTTCTCCTGCCCCCCAGTCTTGAAGAACTCCTTACGTTTCCTAACGCACCTAAAGACCTGTTTTCCATTCTCTGGCAGGGAGCTTATCCCAGAATTTATGATCAAAATATCCCAGCCCACCAATGGCTTGCCGATTACACCACCACATATGTCCAACGCGATGTCCGCGAAGTGATCAATATTGGGGATCTTCAAACTTTTTCCGGCTTCCTTAAACTCTGCGCAGGCCGCACAGCCCAGGAAATTAATCTTACGGCAATTGGGAATGATGCCGGGGTTTCACACAACACCATACGCTCCTGGCTGTCAGTACTTGAAACCAGCTATATTGTTCACCGCCTGCCCTCCTGGCATACTAACATCCGAAAACAGATTGTTAAAGCCCCAAAGCTGCATTTCTTCGATAGCGGGCTTGCTTGTTATTTACTTGGAATCCGTGAACCGGCTCAATTGTATTATCATCCACTTCGTGGGGCAATTTTCGAAAGCTGGGCCACCTCCGAAATTTTCAAAATGCATGTGCATAGCGGCGTGACACCTCGGATTTTCCACTACCGGGAAACACGCGGGATTGAAATCGATCTGCTCATTGAACGGTTCGAAGGTATGGATGCGGTTGAAATCAAATCAGGGGCTACCGTGTCCAAAACTTTTTTTAAAAACCTCGAACACTTTTCTGATCGCTTAAAAAATACGGCCGCAAGAAACTCGTTACGTAAAAACATTGTTTATGGCGGTGATGCTACCCATAAACGGTCTACAATACAGGTCCTATCTTGGCACGATATCCACAAATTGATGTCTCATAAATGAAGATTATTCCTAAAAATGGCTAACATGCATAAAATCTGTTTTACGGTTTTGTCTGTTCGCGAACCTGAAAAGGACACAATCACAGCATGGTACCGCCGCCAAAGACAAGCGGGTCAAGCAGCTTAAAACTGCGCATTTTGTCCAGGACTTCGATTTCAAACAATTCATGTTGTCTGAAGGTATCCATAGCGCCTTAACCAATTACGCGTTCTTGCAGGAT